>JAAOYE010000117.1 GCA_018221175.1 Candidatus Woesearchaeota archaeon | reverse complement strand
GCAAGAACATTAGTTAGTGTGAGGGATATTATGATGATGAGTGCAAGTGCAAATTTGAATCTATTATCTTGCTTCATTTTCACCCTCTCTTTTCTTTTTTAATCTCATGTAGCAGGTCCAAATAGTCCTGGCGTCTAGCTTTAGCAGTCTGCTAATTTCAAAAAACCGCAGTCCTGTTCCATCTTTTAGAAATCCAACTAGACTCTCCAAAATGCTGTACTTTCTGTTGGAAAGAATATTGATGGGGATTAGAATGCCTTTTCCAACAAAGAGTTTTTTAGGATGTTTTTTTAAGGAATTTGCATATGTTGCCCAAACTGTTCTCTCGTTTCTATTTAGAATCTTTCCAATTTGTGAGTATCTTAATTTTAGCTCTTCTTTTAGGTATTTGACAGTTGTCTCAAGTGTGGATAACTTCTTGTTTGAGTATATCGTTGCGGGAATGGAAATTTGTTTTTCTTGCCATGCGATTTTTGCAAGATTGTCAGGGGAAATATCATGTTTTAAAGAAAGCAAAGCTAAAAGCTTTTTTAGTTTGTCAAAGTCTTTGTCTGCAATGAGTTTGTTTTTATGGGGAAAGCTAACAGAATTATCATTACCATCATTATTATCAGTGATTTTCCCCATCTATTACTTATTATGTAAGTATATAATATATAAAACTTTCTAAAATTACCTATAAAATACTTATTATGTAAGTAAAAATGATTAGAATTAGTTATTTTTTCAACTCAGTCTCTTCTTTTGTTCTTAATCTCATAATGATCTTTGCAAGAAATGGCGCATATTTTGATAAAAACACAATTATTTTTTCAACTTTTTTATCATACTGTTTAATCTTAAAGTTCAAAAAAGTTATTCTATCAATTAATTCAATTCTTCTTTTTTCATAATCTGAAAAATCAGTTTTATAGCTTTTTTTATCCCCTTCATGAGATATAAAATATTGGTTTTGAAGCTGTGTTTGAAGTTTCTCAAGTACATCTTTTTCATTGTTTGCTTTACTTACAGATGATTTATAGTACTCTAGATAAATAAAGATTTTTGCTGGATAATACCCTGCTGAAATAATTACAATAAAAATTAATAGAAAAAGCCAGTTTTCTAAAAAGAAATCCTTAAATCCCTTCTTCAATGATGCCTTTTTTATTCCAGCAAATATGATGTCTTCTTTTTCCAGCTCTATCAAATCTTGTTTTGCCTGCTCAAGAAGTGTTTTTGCCAAAAGATAATTTTCAAATTCATACTCTTTTAGTATCTTATCATACTGGATTTCTGTATAATTTTTTGCAATCCCCAGCTCTTTTAGCCTGTCTATTTCTTCTCTTAGGTTTAGTATTTCCTCGTCAAGAAATATTGCTGTCTCAAGCAGAGAGTTTAATTCAGTTAAGATAGATGATGCACTTTGATAGTCTTTTTCAAGTAAATATTCTTCATATATTCTAATCATATCATTTGACCTGTTAAAAGAGATTCCTTTTTTTTCTATTAATTCTAAATTACTTTGAACTTTTTGATCTAAACTAATTATTTCTTTTATACTTTCAAAATCCTGAAATCCAATAAGAAACTCATAATACTCATTGTTATCAAGAAGGTCTTTTTGGCTTTTGTAATAATTATTAAAGAGCTCTGATTCATTTCCTCTGATGTTTTTATATTCTTCAATTTCAAAAAAGAAAGTTAGACTGTAATTTTTGGATACCTTTTCAATGCTTTTTTTGACCTTACTTAGCTGATCTTGAGAAAGCCGGATATTTGCCGCTTCAAAATCAGACTTTGCAAACAACAAACTTATTTCAAGGCTTGTCGTGTCCTCTCCGTATCCTGACAGGATTTTTAGTATTTCTGTTGTTGACAAAAGTTCTTTTTGAAGCTCTTCAATTTCATCTGCCTGTGTCAATAGGGCTGTTGAAGTGTTGTATGAAGTGTTGTATTCGCTATTATTATATTGACGCCTGGCAAGCCCCAAAAGATCGATTAAAGGCAGTGTTGGAAGCCCATTTTTTTGAAGCTCTGTTATTTTTTCATCAGCTTTGTCAATGCTTTTTTGAGCAGTTGCAGAATCTACTATTGCAACAGTGCTAGTTGCAATTAGAATCAATAAGAGAATACACAAAATTATTGTTTTATTCGTCGCCATGGAACACTTCCTCCAATGGATAAACTTCTATTCCTAGTCCAGGAGCATAATTAAAGGGCACAATTTTTCTTTTATGATTGACGCCCCGCATCTTAAGTATTTCCAAAGCAGGCTGGCGTAAAGCGCCTTTTTTAATGTTGTAAAAGTTGATGACACCGTCAGCCAAAAATTCTTCTATTCCACCATGTCCTCTTGTCTCCACGCCTTGGATTTCTGTAATAATAAAAGAAGTTACTCCAAGCATGTTGAAAATGTTGAAAAGCTGCTCAACATAAACCCTGTACTCCTCAGGTTTTCCTGCAAAGGCTGCAGATATTGATGATAATGAGTCTAAAACAACCCTCTTAGGCTTGTAGTTTTCAGGGATGATATCAAGCACAGGAGCCACATCTATCATGAGTTCGCCTCTGGCGTGGGCAAGAAGTGCTTCTACTGCTCTTGAGAGTTTGAATGAATCCAGCTTTTTGATTTTTAATGTTTCGTTTTTGATGTATTTTTCAGGATTTAGTCCAAATCCTTTCATATGCTCAATTAATCTTTCTTCTTTTTCTTCAAGTGAGATGAAAAGGCACTTTTCTCCGCGCTCTGCTGCCCAGCCAAGCTGCTGTATGCAAAACGTTGTTTTACCCGAGCCAGGCCCGCCTGAGACAAGTATTGATGTTCCTTGAGGTATTCCTTTGTCTACAAGCTCATCAAACCCAGGCACCCCTGTTTTAAGGTGCTTTTTCTTTTTGATTTTTACTTTGTCAACTGCCGAAAGTTCTGCAATGAACTCTTCGTTGATGTTGATGCCAATTGATTTGTAGAATTCTTCGTTTGAAATGTTAAGGATGTCTATTGGTTTTACATCACTTTCTTCGAGCGGTTTAATGTGTGCTGATACAGTTTTTGGCTCTTCTTTTGGTTGAGGGGTCGCTTTAGGCTGCTGTGCAGGCTGTTTTAGCGGCAAAGAAGGTTGTGGCTGTTGAGGTGGCTGGACAGCAGCTTCTTTTTTTGGGGGTTGCACTTGCTGCGGTGGCTGTACCTCTTCTGTTTGTACATCCTCTGCTGGCATCGGCTGCTGCTCTTGCTGTATCGGCTGCTGCTGTTCTGCTGGCTCTGTTATTGGCTCTTGTTTTGGCAGTTGTGCAGGCGCTTTTGGTGTTTGTTTTACTTCATCAAGTTTATCAAGGATTTTTTCTTTATCCTCTTCTGCACTCTCATCAGTTTCTTTTTTAGTGTCAACATCTCCTTTAAGTTCTTTGTCATCTTCTAGTGTTTTCTCTAAGTCTCCATCTTCGTCTTTGTCATCTTCATCTTCCATGTCATCGTCTGTGTCTTCATCCATTTCGTCGTCTTCATCTTCTGCACTTTCATCTTCGTCTAAGTC
>JAAOYE010000019.1 GCA_018221175.1 Candidatus Woesearchaeota archaeon | reverse complement strand
TACAATAAGGCTATTATGGATAAGTCTTTATTTGACTTAGGAATTGGAATAAGATTCATAATGGAAATTATGATTGAAAGAAACGGGGTGCCTGATTATAAGGGGATATCGAAGCTGATAGATGAAGAAAAATTTGGTACTGATAAACTTAGAATAACTGGGAGATGGGATTCCAAGGACGAAATTATGAGTGTTTTTACACCTATCTCCTCAGGTTTGAATACTCTTGAATACATAAATGAACTTAAGGATGAATCTGAAAAAATGCTAGGATACGCATCTCATGCTTTAGCCCAAACATTTTATATCAATGAGAATCCTTCAATAAATAATATGGAAATTTCAAAAACTTTACATTAAATTAAACAAAACCATTAAAAACAATTTTCTAATTTCAAGTTTTATGATTGAAGAGATAAAAAGACTTCAAAAAACAAGTGTTAAGAATAAAATTGATTCTAAATTAAAAGAATTCTCGTCGTTTAAGGATAAAGATACAAAGGAGTGGTTTTATGAGCTTTGCTTTTGTTTGCTTACTGCAAATAGTAAAGCAAAAACAGCTATGAGTATCCAGGATGAGCTTGGAGTTGCAGGTTTTTGCACTCATCATGGAGATGATGTTAGAGATTGCATAATAAAGCACAAGCACAGATTTCACAACAACAAATCAAGGTTTATAGTCGAGGCAAGAGAACATATTGACATAAAAGAAAAGCTAAAGGATAAAAAAGATAAAAGAGAGTGGCTTGTAAATAATATTAAAGGTCTTGGCTACAAGGAAGGATCGCATTTTCTAAAAAACACAGGACACTTTGACGTTGCCATCCTTGACAGGCACATAAACAGATTGTTATTGGAAGAAGGTTATATTAAAGAGATTCCAAAAACAATAACACCTAAAAAATATGTGGAAATAGAAAAAATCTTCAAACAAATCGCAAAACAGCTTTCAATGAACTGTGCAGAGCTGGACTTCTACATGTGGTATATCAAAACAGGCGAAGTGTTAAAATAACCTAGCGCCAATCACCAAGAAAGCGTGGATTGTTGCTAAAATAAGTGTTGTTATTGCCATTCTCGGGTGCCATTTAAAAGGAATCTTGTTTACGCCCTTTTTGTTTAAAACAGCGATTGTAATTGTTATTAATAAAAAAGTGTATGTGGTTATCCCAAGCCAAACCACTACCGGGTTTCCAAATATCTGGTAGTAGGCGACTTGTGCAATTGCTATCCTAAATCACCTATATAGTAAGTTTCAAGCAGGATTCTTGCATTATCTGAATGAGGCTTTCCAGAGCCCATTGGGCGCGTCTCAAAAAGAGTTGTGGCATCAGTACCGCATCCTTGTAAAATAGCTTCTCCGCCAGGATGACTTCCAATGAATGCTGTTACATCATAAACATGTCCATCTATTGAAAGCCAGCAGTCATCTCTGGAATTGTGCGTTGCAAGCTCTGATATAGAGATTCCAATCATTTCATCCATTACCCCTATTACTTCAGGCTCTTGCATCGGAGTCTCTTCTTTTCCATTGCCTATAGTGACTGCAACACCCACGCTAGCACCATTAGGGCGGGGAGGTGCAGTTTGTTGCTGTGCTTCTTCACACCCAATGAGAATTACTGCTAAGAATATAATTGTTAAAAATAATGTTTTTTTCATCATATCACCACGATAATTTAAGTTTATTATTTAAAGTTTGTGTTGAAATATCTTAATTATTAATTGAGAATATGAATAATATTATTGAAATAATAAAGAAGATGATGCTTGTTATTTTGTTGGCGCGAAGAGTTTTTTTCGAACTTAAGCATATCATTTAAATATAAAAAACCTTTCTTGCAATATATGAGAATACACAAAAATATTGGGGCAGCAGACAGGATTATTAGAATAATTGTTCTTCTAATAGCACTGTTTTTTGGATATAAGATAAGCCCATGGTTTTATCTGCTGGCTTTGTGGGAGTTGTTTACTATAATTACCAGGTGGTGCTTTGTCTACGACATCCTAAAAATAGACACACTTAAGAAAAGATAACATCGCTATTAGACAAAGTTCTTAGTTGGGGGTTTTAGTTCTATTGAGACAGCAAAGTTTTAAGGAGATTAAGTTAAAAATTTTTATGAATAAGTCTGTCAGGTACTATCGTGCGTAACATCAGAGTTCTGGCTATATTTTTTAAAAAAGCACAGTTTCCAAGTTGCGCAATATGGAAACCTTTAAATATTGCGGATAATATTTTTTATGTATGCCGGATGAAAAATTAGCAAAAGCCATACATTCTAAAGTCAGAAGGGACATTCTTCATATGTTATATAAAAAAGATAAGATTAGCGTGCGTGAAATCGCTGGAAAATTAAAAATTACTGAGTCATCTGCTTCAAAAAATCTAAAATTACTATATTATCTAGGATTTATTGATTATGAAATAATACATCCCCAAAAATTTTATTTTTTAAAAATAAAAGAGATAAGGGATTTGTTTGAGATTTATGATAAAATTGTGAAAAAAATGGGGAATTGATAAGATGGCTCAATCAGATAAAGAATGGTATTTGTATTCCACAAATTATGTTTTTAAAGAATTTAATACAACCAAGTCTGGACTAAGCGAATCTGAAGTAAATAAACGTATAACACATTATGGCAGAAACGAAATTATTTCTGATAAAAGCTCTAATTGGATTAAAATATTAATTAGGCAATTTAAAGCGTTCGTATTTTGGGTTTTAGGATTCACAGCATTTATTTCGCTTTTAATTGGGCACCTAATTGAATTCATTGTTATTCTGTTAATCATCTTATTTAGTATAATACTTAATTTCATCATGGAATTTAAAGCAACAAAAGAAATTGAATCCTTAATTAATCTGGTACCTAACAATTCTAAAGTGATTCGCGCTGGAAAAACAATTGAAGTCTCTTCATCCCAGCTAGTGCCAGGGGACATCTTGGTTATTGAAAGAGGAAATGTTGTGGGTGCTGATGCACGTATAATCTCTTGTGAAAATTTAATGATAGATGAATCAGCCCTGACTGGGGAATCATTATCAGTAACAAAAACAAACGAGATTATCGAAAAGGAAGTAAACCTTGCACAACAATCAAACATGATTTTTACAGGAACACATGTCACCAATGGCCACGGACTAGCGGCTGTTGTAAATACTGGACAAACAACCGAATTTGGCAAGATAAGTCATTTAATAAAAAATATAGAGGTTCAAACTACCCCTTTGCAAAAAAGACTTGATAAATTATCAAAACAAGTTGCATTGTTTGCAGCAGTTTTATCATTGATTTCTTTTATTGTAGGGTTATATCATGGTGTATATTGGGGCAGTATGCTAATCTTTTCAATGGCTATAATCGTTTCTGGAATTCCTGAAAGTTTACCCTCCGTTGTTGCTATAACTTTGGCTTTAGGCGTTAAAAAAATGGCTAATGAAAACGCGATTATCAAAAGACTTCCAGCAGTTGAGACACTTGGAACTTGTTCTGTTATATGCACTGATAAAACCGGGACATTAACAGAAAACAAGATGATTATCGAGAATATTTTTACAAGTGATTCAGAAATAAATGTTACAGGTGAAGGATATACCCCTGATGGTTTATTTTTACAAGAGAATGAAGAAGTTAATGCAAAAAATCATAAAACGATTTCTAAAGTTTTAGAGATAGGCTTATTATGCAATAATTCTGACATAAAGCAAGAAGAAAATGATTGGGTAGTGGATGGCGAACCCACTGAGGGAGCACTAATAACATTAGCAAGAAAAGCAGGGATGATAAAATTAGATTACCATTCTAAATTTAAAAGAAAAAAAGAGCATGCATTTGATTCAACAAGAAAAATCATGTCAACAGTCCATAGATATAAAGGTAAAGATTTTGTATATTCTAAAGGCGCCCCGGAATATTTGCTTAAAAAAGCAAAGCATTATCTGCATGAAGGAAAAATATTAAAATTAACATCTAAAATTAAAAAACGATTCTTAAAGAAAAATGAAAAATATGCTTCAACAGGATGCAGGATTTTAGGTCTTGCATTTAAAGAACATACTGCAGAGTCATTAGAACTAAAACATGTAGAATCAGAACTTATTTTTGTTGGATTAGTATCTATTAGGGACCCGCCGGACAGGACAACAATTGAATCTGTTAAAAATTGTAAAGATGCAGGAATCAAAGTTGTAATGATAACAGGGGATAACGAGATTACTGCAAAGACAATAGCGACAGAAATAGGTATTTTTACTTCTAAAGATAGTATATTAACCGGACAAGAATTGGATGAATTATCCGATGAAGAATTTGAAAAAATAATTGAAGATGTGTCAGTATACGCAAGAACAACACCCTCACAAAAACTAAGAATAGTTGAAACATTCCAAAAAGTTGGACACATAGTTGCAATGACTGGAGATGGAGTGAATGATGCCCCGGCATTAAAAAAATCAGATATAGGTGTAGCTATGGGTTTAAGAGGTTCTGATGTTGCCAAGGCATCATCTGAGTTAATACTAAAAGATGATAAATTTTCCACTATAGTCAAAGCTGTGGAACAGGGAAGAACAATATATGATAATATCAGAAAATTCATATATTATCTTTTAGTTGGAAGCATATCAGAAGTATTAATAATATTATTTGCGGTTTTTGCAGGAGTAAACCTGCCATTGACAGCGCTGATGATACTTTTTATTAATCTTGTCACAAGCGAATTCCCCGCAATAGGACTTAGTGTTGAAAAACCGACTAAACACATAATGCATCAAAAACCCAGAGACCCAAAAGAGAGTATATTAAATGAGTTTGTAATTATGAGGATATCAGCAACAGTTCCAATATTAATAGCAGGATCATTAGCATTATATCTTTGGGAAATGTTTAACACAGGTGATGTCTCAACGGCTCAAACAATAACATTTGCAACAATAATCATGTTTGAATTATTTCACACATTTAATGCAAAAACATGGAATCATACAATATTTAGTAAACAGTTTTTTTCAAATAAAATTTTATTTCTAGGTGTTCTCACATCATTAATCTTGACATTCACAGTTATTTATTTTCAACCTTTACAAAACATATTTGGAACAACTGCTTTAAACATGGTGGACTGGGCATTAATATTAATAGTGTCAAGCACAGTAATACTATTTGTAGAACTAAAAAAATTATTTCTAAAAATAGAATTGAAAGAAAGAGAAAAAAAAGAAATATTTCCCACAAGAGGATAAAATCTAGGAATTTTTTAGTGTGTCAAGAACATTGCCCAGCTTGTCTAAACTATTCCCAATACCTGTCCAATCTCCCTGTTTCATTGATTCCTGGATAAGGTCATAATAAGTCTGTGCTTCATCTATGAGTTGGGATGATGTTTTAATCTCGTCATCAACAACTACTGCTTTGCTTTTGCCAAACAAAGCTTCAAGCGCAGTTGCTAAATCTTCTTCCATCACAACCCGAACACCATCAGATACCAAGACTCTCTTTAATTCAGGAAGCTGCCCTGTTTCTGCCTGGATATACAATGGCTCAATATACAAAATGCTGTTCTTTATAGGTATCACAAGCAGGTTTCCTCTTGTCACACTAGAGCCTTGCTGACTCCAAAGAGTGAGTTGTTGTGATATTTCAGAATCCTGGTCAATCTTTGCTTCAATCTGCAAAGGACCATAAATCAATTTGTCTTTTTGAAATTTATACAATATTAACTTTCCATAATTATCTCCATCAGATCTTGCAGCCATCCACGCTATCATGTTATCCTTCTTTATCGGAGTAAAAGAAGTCATTAAAACAAATTCTTCTTTTTTCTCTTGAGGGAGTTTAATTATTATATAATACGGCTCTACCGCTACTTGCTGTCCAACACCATAAACCTCGTTTGGAATCTGCCATGCATCTTCTTTATTGTAAAAGACTTTTACATCATCCATATGATAAATACTGTATATCTGGGATTGTATCTTAAACAAATCAACAGGATACCTGATGTGTTCTTTTAAACTAGCAGACATTAATTCAAAACTTTTAAACTGTTTAGGAAATATTTTGGCATAAGTCATTATTAATGGGTCAGTTGTATCCATAACATAATATGTTACACTGCCATCATACGCGTCAACAGTTACCTTAACAGAGTTTCTTATATAATTTATTTGTCCATACTTCTCAGAATAAGGATAATTCCCAGAGAGTGTATACGCGTCCATAATCCATATTAACCGTCCATTATCAATAACCAGGTAAGGGTCCTCATCTAATCCTAAAAATGGTGTGATTTTTGATATTCTCCTTGCAATATCTCTTGTAAACATTATTTTACTATCTTGTGTTATATCTGTGGATAATAAGATTTTGATATCTGTGAATCTTATGGCAAATAATAATTTCTTGAAAAAAGAATTTAATATTACTCCGCCCGTTCCATCGTAATTAATGTACTGGTTAGTATCTCCTTTTGGAAAATCAAACTCTTTTGTATCTGTGTTGACTAAAACATACTCATTGTCTTTTTCTCCATAATATATCTGTGGTTTTGAAATCTTTAAATTATCTTCATCTACTGTATATATTGGAGGAATATCCTTAATATAGAAATTAGGCAGGCCTTGTTTTGTAACTTGGTTTACCGGACTCATCACAACCCCAAAACCATGGGTGTAAACCATGTGCAGATTTACCCATGTTTTCGCATTAGGTGTTATCTGGGTTTGGTCTAGTTCTCTTGGAGCAAGCATTACCTGTGTGTATTTTCCATCAATATTGTATCTATCAATGTCAATGCCTGCAAGATCATAGTAGAGTCGTATCTCCTGGGTTTGTTTGTATGTTTTAGTGAGTGGACGCCAATCCAGTATCCTTACATTATCAATGGTTTCTTTAGCTTCATCCAAAACTTCTGAAGTAAGTCCTATCTCAACATCAAAATCTCTTTCCTGGACATCTGCTAAATTATATGCCAACCTTGTAAACTTTATATTGTTTTCAATGTAGGGTTTTTCAAGGTTGATTTCATTTGGTGAAACTACTAAAGATTGTACAATCCCGGGGATTATGGTAGGTCCTAATAATCCAAATATGAAATAGACCATTAGCGCATAAGCAAAAATATGTCTTTTTCTAAGCTTGGGCTGCTTTGAAATAAAAAATACCCAGACTAAGAGCAATGCTGCCATGATAACTGCCAAAAACATCAAGATTTTGATTATTGGCAAATATGCAATAACATCTGAATAACCTGCACCCACAACAATTCCTTGCTTTGAATACATTATTGAAAATCTTGTAAGATAATGCTTTACAGCTAATAATAAGAAGAATGTTGAGATTAAGATTCCTGAGTGAATTATCGCTTTTCTTTTAGTAAATAGTACCTTAAAATCATATGATTTGGTTAGCTGAGGGATTTTGCCTGCTTCAATTTTTGGCCTGGTTGCTAAGACTTGAATGATATCTATAAACGAAATTAAATAATCCACAACTACTAAGATGGTTGTTAGAATTATTGTGCTTATTATAAATCCTAAAATGATTTGATATAAAGGCAGTGTAAAAATATAAAACGATACATCTTTTGCAAAAATAGGGTCAACTATGTTAAATGGTGTTTGATTAACATATTGCAAAAACTTAAACCACTTTGAAGAAATGCTCGTCCCAATTACAAAAGATAACATGGCTATGATTATTAATTTAAATTTGAAAGGGAATTTTGGTTTGTTAATTATTTTTGATGATATCCAAAGATTAAATGTTGCAAAAACGAAAAAAACCGTTGTTGCTATAAAAAACAATTTGATCTTGGAAAAAAAGGTTATAAGAAAAATCTGTTCAAATCCAAGCGCGTTAAACCACAAATAATCAGTAACAAACCTAGTCACTCCTGATAGGGATAGATACAATAGAACTATAACAAAAATAAGTGTCTTAGTAATCCAATTCTTCTTCATAAAAAATTTGATATTTCGTAGTGTATTTAAAGGTTGTTATGGGGACATTTATATCAGCGCAGGAAACGATTGAGTCCGTGGTCCAATATCAAACATTGAGTTTAGATGAATGTTGGTGGAGGATAGGGAGATACAGAGTTTTGATTTAACCTATAAAATAGAAACATATAAAACAGTTAAACATATTTTTTAAATAATGTATATATATATACGACAAGATTAATAGAAGAAGTTGATAAAAAAAGATTCTAAAACGAAAAAAGAGGATTCAGAAGAGGAAAAGGAGACAAAGAAAAGTATGCAAAAGAAGAAGAATTACTACAAATGGTAAAGAAGGAGTCAGCAGAAAAGAGTTGTTGTGTGTTTTGTGATTATGGTGATAGGTCTTGCCCTGCGGCGGCTGAACAGAAAAAATAGAAATAAAAACCATGAAAAAAGATATTTTTGCTAATGAATATAAAAATCTTTTATTTATTGGATTAATATTGATTGCTATAATAGCGAATTTTTTACAAGGCAAAATAAAGTATATAATTCATTTATTATTCTTTTTTACATTTGGAGTTTTATGCCTGTTTAATTTTAACAGATGTGGCAGGATTCATTGCCATATAACAGGATATGGGTTTATGGCTGTTGGTATTCTCGCTTTATTAAGCTTATTAGAAGTAATAAATTTAAGCTGGTCAATTATTTGGATAATTTTTATTGTAATAGCTATTTTTGCGTACAGTATTGAATTTTTATATAAAAATAAAAAAGGGGTGTGCTATAAAAAATGAATGAATATAATTTAATAATAATTGGCGAAGGCGCGGCCGCTTTTGCAGCTGCAAATACTGCCAATAGATTAAAAAAGAAAACATTAATGATTAATGATAAGAGCATTTTGCCTCTTGGCGG
>JAAOYE010000018.1 GCA_018221175.1 Candidatus Woesearchaeota archaeon | reverse complement strand
AGCCAGATATTTGAGTACAGTATAATTGCATTTCCTTCTGTATCTCCAGGGATTTACAAACTGCCATTAACACTTGAATTTTTTGATGGGACAGGACAAAAATATACGAAGTCAGAAGAAATAACAATAATTGTAAACCCAAAAGTTGCACTTGACGTTTTAATTGAAAGCTCGACTTTGACAAAAGAAATTAAAAAAGGCGATATTGACATCAGGATAGTTAATAAAGGGTTTGGAGAGTTAAAATTTGTAAACTTGGTGCTAAAAGAATCAGACACATACAAGCTTTTAACATCATATGGTGCAACATATATTGGAAACATTGACAGCGATGACTATGAAACCGCAGACTTTCAAATCTTGGCCAAAAAAGACACTGTAGATATCCCTATAACTCTTGAGTATATGGACTCATTAAATAAAGAGTACAGTGTGGACAAAACTCTGACACTAGAACTACACTCAAGCAACGGAAAAAGCGGAGGCTATTGGAAATTAATATTCTTCCTGGCAATTGTTGCCGTAGTAGGATACTGGTTTTATAAGAGGAAGAAAAAGAAGAGAAGATAACCTCTTCTTCTTATTTCCTTTAAAGGTGCAAGATGATTGAGCATTTCAGACTAGCCTTAATAAATCTAAAAGAAAAAAGGCTAAGATCTTGGCTTACGTTAATAGGCATCTTCATTGGAATAGCGGCAGTAGTATCATTAATTGGTCTTGGCGACGGCCTTAAACTTGCCATCACATCTCAATTTGGCATTTCATCTACAGAAGTAATAGCAGTGCAGGCAGGAGGAATAACTGCTGCCGGCCCTCCTGGAACTGCTGTGACAATCTCTTTAACACAAGATGACGTTGATGCCATACAAGAACTTTCAACAGTAGATTTTGCAATACCAAGAATTCTTGAATCTGGAAAGTTGGAATTCGATGATAGAGTCGTATTTGGCATGTCTATGAGCATACCTGAAGGTGAGCAAAGAAAATTTGCATATCAAATATTAGAAGTTGAACCGTTGGAAGGACGACTCTTAAAAGATGGAGACTCAAAAAAAGTTGTCTTAGGATACAACTTTTTGGCAAACAACGTTGGCCTTGGAAAACCAGTTCACGCAGGCGATAATGTTCTAATAAATGATGTAAAGTTTGAAGTAGTAGGAATAACTGCAAAGAAAGGAAGCTTCATATTTGACAATATTGTCCACATGAACGAGGAGCCATTAAAAGACCTTTTTGGTGTTGGTGATGAAGTCGATTTGATTGGCGTTAAAATCAAAGACAAAGGCTTTATGGATGAGGCACAAGAGCAGATAGAAAGACTTATGAGAAAAAGAAGAGATGTGAAAGAAGGTGAAGAAGACTTTAGTGTAGATACACCCCAATCTGCTCTTGCAACTATTAACTCAGTTCTTACTGGCGTTCAATTGTTTATTGTTATCATCGCTGCAATCTCAATTCTTGTTGGCGGACTTGGAATAGTAAACACCATGCTTACAGCAGTACTTGAAAGGCGCCCGCAAATAGGAACTATGAAGGCGGTTGGCGCTAAAAACAGCGACATCTTCAAATTATTTTTTATTGAGTCTGGCCTTCTTGGACTTGTTGGCGGTGCGATAGGAACAATTGTTGGAACAATAATCTCATATTTTGGCACAAAAGGCATAACTGACTTTTTTGGCTCAACTGCCCAGCCCCAAATAAGTTTTATGCTCATCTCTTCAGCTCTTCTTGGCAGCTTTGTGATAGGCAGCGTAGCAGGAATAATACCTGCAATGAGGGCTGCAAAACAAAATCCTGTAGACGCATTGCGAGGTTAAAATGATAGATGTAGAAAGCATGAAATATTCGCTAAGAAACCTTTGGAAAAGAAAAAGCAGAAGCACACTCACAATCCTCTCTATCTTCATTGGAATTGCCACCATTTTCATCTTCATAAGCTTTGGCCTTGGATTAACTACATATGTAAATGAACTTGCATCAGAAGCCGGTGTTGACAAATTCATAGTGCAGGGAAGAAGCCAGGCAGCACCCGGACTTGATGACGCCTTTAGTATAGGAGATAAAGACAGAGAAGTGGTTGCAAAGACAAAAGGTGTTAGAGACGCTATTGGATATAAGGTTAAAATAGTTCAAGTAGAAAAAGATTCTGATTTCAAGTTTGTTTTTGGCGGAGGATATGTACCTAGCGATAGAAACAACGAAGTGCTTTTTCAAAGCTTTGGCATTAATATCCTAAAAGGGAGAGAATTAAAAAAAGGAGACATGGGAAAAGTCACGATGGGTTTTAATTATCAGCAACCATTAAGGATATTTGATGACCCTATTGAACTTGGAGAAAAAATAACTATTAATGACAAAAAATATGAAGTTATAGGGTTTTATGAACCTATTGGAAACCCTGGTGACGATTCCAATGTCTATTTTACTGAGGAAGAGCTAGAAAGATTATTTGATGGTGAAGATATAAGTTATGGCGCCATATTTGGAACTGTGAGCAACCCTGAAAACTTAAACAAAGTCGTTGAAAGTGTTGAGAAAAATCTTAGAAACTCAAGAGGACTTGACGAAGGTAAAGAAGATTTCTTTGTTCAGACATTCGAAGAGGCAAT
This sequence comes from Candidatus Woesearchaeota archaeon, assembly GCA_018221175.1. Lineage (GTDB taxonomy): Archaea > Nanobdellota > Nanobdellia > Woesearchaeales > BM511 > JAAOYE01. The sequence goes on along the minus strand of JAAOYE010000018.1, from coordinate 35,412 downwards.
TGAGCAATTTTCGATAGTACTTAATGTTGTTGTAGGTTTTATTATCCTAATAGCACTTATCTCAGTAGTTGTGAGTGCAGTAAACACTGCAAATACTATGGTAACAAGTGTTCTTGAAAGAACAAAAGAAATCGGTGTTATGAAGGCCATTGGTGCTACAAGGGCCACTATTAGAAACATCTTCTTGTTTGAGTCAGCTGTGCTTGGATTTGTAGCAGGAGTAATCGGTGTTTTATTTGGATATATGGTAAGTTCATCACTTGGCACAGTACTTGACCAGATTGGATGGGGATTTTTAGCTCCTGAGTTTACACCTTTTTTATTCATTGGATTAATATTATTTGCCACAGTCATAGGCACACTATCCGGAGTTATTATTGCTATCCAGGCTGCAAGACTAAACGCTGTGGATGCGCTGAGGTATGAGTAGAATCAATGTTTTATCTTCCTTTCAACATGAAGCCACTGCCGGCCATCTTTTTGAATTAAATCTTTTGCAGCCTTCGGGCAAGCTTCGCCTTTGTTATAGAAAACAAGCTTTTTATCCTTGATAGTTTCAATCAAAGGATCTGTGAATTTCCACGCTGCTTTTACTTCTGGCCATGATGTAAATAGTGTTTGATCGCCAACCATTATCTCATTTAAAAGCTTTTCATACGCTTCAGGAGTTGCCATTCCAAACTCACATGCATGACAAAACTCCATCAATACTGTGGCAATATTGTCTGTGTTTGGCTGCTTTGCATTAAACTGCATAGCAATACCTTCATCTGGTTGAATCCGAACGCTTATCACATTATCCTCTTTTTTTGGAAAGAGATGACACATTGTGTCTTTTAGGACAATATTTACTTCTGCGTATGAGCTTGATAGCGATTTTCCTGTCATTAAGTAAAAAGGAACCCCACTCCAGTTTGCATTAGACAAACCTGTTTTTAGAGCAACAAATGTCTCTGTTTTAGAATTTTTATCAACATTCTTTTCTTTTCTATATCCTTTGTATTGACCTATCACTACCTCTGTGGGTTTAATCCTTTTCAAAGATTTTATTACTTTAACTTTTTCTTTGCTTAGTTCTTTTGCAGATAACGATTTTGGATGGTTCATCGCAACAAAGCTTAGGACCTGCAAAAGGTGGTTTTGTACCATGTCGCGCGTTGCCCCTGCTTTATCATAGTATCCTCCGCGAGACCCGACTCCTTCTTTTTCAGATATAATTATCTGTACATAATCGATAAACCTCTTGTTCCATATTCTTTCAAAAAGACTGTTAGCAAAACGCAGTGTTATAATGTTTTGTACAAGCTCTTTTCCAAGGTAGTGATCGATTCTAAAGATTTCTTTTTCTTTGAATATTCTTCTCACAATTTTGTTTAATTTTTGTGCTGATTTTAAGTCATAGCCAAACGGCTTTTCATATACAACTCTTTTAAATCCTCCAGATTTTAATATGCCGCATTTCTTTATCCATTTAGTTATTGGCTCAAAAAGAGAGGATGGTGTTGAGAAGTAAAACACTTTGTTACCTTTGCACCTGTATTTTTTATCTATTTTATCCAGATAATTTTCTAAGTCGCAAAAGTCGTTTTCTTCAATATTTATCTTATAATACTCAACTAGTCTGAAGAAATCACCTAGGCTTTTATTATCTGCTGGTTTAAAGCTTAATAATTTAATATACTGTTCTTTTGTCAGGTTTTTTCTGCCTGTACAAACTATTGGTGCGTTCTTATTTAGCTTGTCTTTTAGAAACAATTTGTAAAGTGCAGGTATTAATTTTTTCTTTGTAAGGTCTCCTGTGGAGCCAAAGATTACAATCAGTTGGTTTTCGATTTTGTTTGCCATAAAAAGAGAAATGGATTAACCTATTTTATAGTTATCGTTTAAATAAGTTTAAAAAGTTTCAATAATGTTTTTTGCAGCAGAATCTATCTTTTAGAAGATGAATGAACAATTCCTGCTTTTATATCCACCTTATATCTATAAACAGTAGTGCCTACTCCTATGATTAATGCAGGGATAAAAGGTGATGCATAATAAGGAATATTTGTTTTAGTATATAGTAAATAAAGAAATGATATTTCGGCCGCTGCTTTTGCTGCTGTCCCTTTTAATGTTGAGACACTTATCTGTTTAAGATGGTTTTGAAAATAAGCAGCTTTACCTGCATAAAATCCTATGCTTCTAACTCCAAAAGTTATAATCGCATTTGAAAGATCATCAACACCTAATTCATTTAATCCCCATGCAGTCGCAGGTAATAAAGAATAACTTATAGCATCACCCACTAGGTCGCTGTGGATATATTTTTTGTTTTTTTTATAAAATGTTATTGCATTATCTTTCTTTTCAATAATATTGTCTTTAACTTTAACTGCTTTATCTTTATAAAAACCATTTATCTTTGCAACAAGCCCACCCTCATTCATACTTTCATTCATTAGAACTGGTTTTCTCAAACTATATTTATTATTTACTAAAGAGTGCTCATAATTTAATATCGGTCAACACATACGCTTCATCTATGTAGTTAACTATTTTTGCAGGGCAAGAGACCAAGTCAAGCTTTTTATCACTAAATCTTTTAAGCGCGTCTTTTTTAGCCTCTCCAAGAAATAAGATGACTGCTGTTTTTGATTTTTCAAGTAATTTTCTAGAAGCTGTCATTCTTTTTGCCGGCGGTTTTGGAGAGTCTTCCATTACAACAAAAAACTCTGAGCTGCTTTTAATTGAAGAGTGGTTTGGGTAAAGTGCGCCGACATGGCCATCTTCGCCTGATGAAAGTATAACAATATCAAATTTGCCGCCATGTTTTTTTAGCTGATTAGCATATTTAGAAATCCCATAATCTTTTTCTTTCCCGTCCATGATAAAAGGATGCAAGTTTTCCTTTGAAAGCACGCCCTCCTCGATAAGTTCGTCCAAGAATGTTTCTTTTGCAAGCTTAAAATTGCTGTTTTTGTGGTTAATTGGCACGATTCTTTCATCAACCATGAAAATATGGACTTTTTTCCATGGAATATCTTTTTGCCTGCTTAAAAACGCAAAGATTCCAGGAACACTTCTTCCCCCGACTATTCCCAGCACAACTTCTTTTTTTGATTTAGAATATCTTTTTATTGCTTGCGTAACTATCTTCCCTGCATTCTTCCAATCATCTTTTAGATTGGCGTTGTATATTATTCGAGTCATAGCTCTTCATATTCAGGAACAATGTCCTTTGTGAAAGAATCCATCCCTTCATAAGTTTTGGGATGCTTTAGCATGTCTTTAATCACTTCAAATGGCAATGTTGCGATGTGCGCTCCAACAAGCGCTGATTCTCTTACCTGTCTTGGATTTCTAAGAGACGCTGCGAGCACCTCTGATTCGAATCTGTACTGTTCTATTATCTGTACGCATTGACGTACAAGGTCGATTCCTGAGACCACTCCGTTGTCTCCTAACGTATCCCCCTTCTCTTCTTTGCCTTCCATCGGATAATACTCTGTCTTATCAAATTTGCCGCCAGCGTTTGTTCTTATAAGATCGTCGATTCTTCCGGCAAACGGCGACAAGAACTTTGCGCCTGCTTTTGCAGCTAATAGTGCTTGTTCTGGTGTAAATATCAAAGTGCAGTTTACTGGTATTTTTTCTTTTGAAAGCTCTCTAATCGCTTCAATCCCATCAAAATGAGTTTTGTCATCCTCTTTAAATGCTGGATTTACTGGTATCTTGATGTAGACATTGTTTGCAACAGGGTTAAACATTTTAAACAGCTTTCTGCCTTGCTCTGCCATTCCTTTTGCATCAGTCTTTGTGACCTCAAGTGAGACCGGTGTCCCTTTGGCGACTTTCAATATCTCAGCGAGGTATGATTTAATGTCAACTTTTTCTCCTTTTTCTTTTCTTTTTTCAACAGCTTTTTTTAAAAGAGATGGATTTGTTGTGACGCCGTCTGCCACTCCCCACTCAAATGCCTGCTTTATTTCGTCTAAATCTGCTGAATCTATGAATATTTTCATCGTAACACCCCCTTGATTATCGCACTTGAATCAATGCCGTATTTTTTTAAAAGTTCGTCTGGATGCCCTGAACGCGGCATCTCCTTTACATACAAATGATTAATCTTGCCAACAGCATTTGATACAACACTCCCGATGCTTCCAAAGTAGTTGTCTTCAACTACAAGCACGTTGTGTCCACATTCTTTTGCTTCTTTTATAAGCTCTTTTTCATTTAGCGGCTGCAAAGAGTATAAATCTACAACCCTTATATTAATCCCTTTTTTCTTTAGCTTTTCATATGCATCAAGGGCTTCAAAAAGAGTTACTCCTGCCGCGATAACTAATACTTTGTCTGATTTGCTTTTCTTTATCACCTTAAATTCGCCTAGAGAGAATTTTTCTGTTGACTTGTAAATTGTAGGCATCTTCCCTCTTGTTGTCTTCATATAAGCTATTCCATTGTACTTTGCCATACTCTCGACAAGTGCTTCTGTAGAGACTGCGTCGCTTGGGTACAAAACAACTGCGTTTGGAATCGACAAGAACATTGGAAGGTCTTCAAGACCCATCTGGGAGGGGCCATCCTCACCGATGCTTACTCCGCCGTGTGACCCAATTAACTTAATGTTCGATTGTGAATATGCAGCCATTCTTATCTGATCATGCGCCCTTGTGAAAAATGCTCCAAAAGTAGAAGCAAAAGGCACAAATCCGACTGCTGAGAGGCCTGCTGCGATTCCAACCATGTTTTGCTCTGCAATAAATGCCTCAAAGCTTCTTTCTGGATACTTATTGAAAAAGTCCTGGCTCATAGTCGAATTTTTTGTGTCGCCATCAACAGCAACAACATTCCTATTTGCCTTCCCAATATTTAAAAGAGCGTTTCCAAAAGCCTGCCTTGTAGCAACTTTTTTCCCTATCTCATATTTGGTCTTCTTTGCAGACTTAATGCTTGTCTTTGACTTTTCAACAGAGAATCCAGACTTTAGTTTTACCTGCGGGTCTCCAAGCTTCTTAAGCGCTTTTTTAAGATCCTCAGAAGAAAGAGGCTTCCCATGCCATCCCTCTTTGTTTTGAATAAATGAAACTCCTTTTCCTTTGTAGGTCTTTGCAATTATTGCAACTGGTTTTTTGCTTTTCTTTGCTTTTTCAAAAGCTTTTAATAGATATCTTACACTGTGACCGTTAACCCGTATCGTATTCCACCCAAAAGCTGAGAATCTTTTAACATACTCTTTTGTTTTGTGCCCAAACATTGTTGGCTGTGACTGCCCAAGTCTATTCACATCAATAATTGCAATTAAATTATTTAGTTTATTGTATGATGCACTATTTGCAGCTTCCCACACTGAACCTTCAGCTACTTCTCCATCACCAAGCACAACAAAAACCCTGTTTTTATTTTTCTTAAGCTTAAATCCTAGTGCCATTCCTACGCCTGCAGAAAGTCCTTGTCCTAGCGAGCCTGTTGCGATTTTTACAAGAGGCATTCTTGGTGTTGGGTGTCCTTCAAGATTTGATGTTATTTTTCTAAGGCTTGTAAGTCTTGAAACAGGTATCAGACCAGCTTCGGCGTACGCTGCCCAGAGTATTGGCGCTGCGTGCCCTTTTGATAGCACGAATTCGTCTCCTTTTTTCATTTCAGAAAAAAACAGGACCGATGTGATTTCTGCCATCGACATGCAGGTTGTCGGATGGCCAGAGCCTGCTTTTGTTGTCATCTTTAGTGAATGTACTCTTAGTTTGTCTGCCATCTGTTTTAGTTTTTGTGGGCCTGTCATTGTTGATTTTCCTCCAGAATTTTTACAAGATTTTCATAAGCTTTCTTTGGGTTGTCTGACTTTACAATGTATGAACCTGAAATGAACAAGTTTGCACCTGCGTTGTGTGCCTGCATAATTGTTTGGTCTGTTATTCCTCCATCAACTTCTATATCTACCCAGTTTGCAAGCTTTCTAAATTCTTCTACTTTGTCTAATGCCTCTGGCAAAAACTCGCTTCCATAAAAGCCGGGATTTACAGTCATCACAAGCACTTCATCTATCTTTTCAAGATAATGTTTTACATCACCAACAGGTATTTTTGGGTTTAAGGCAAACCCTATTCTTTTCCCGAGCCCTTTTACCATATCAATTATCTCGCTTGGATTATCCGTGGTTTCAATATGTACAAGTATTGTGTCAATTTTATTGTGATGTTTTTGTATCCAAGAAATCGGGTCTTTTATCATGAGGTGTGCTTCGACATGGCAGCTGTGCTCTGGCAGTGTGAAGTCAAACTGAAATGATGTGTTTTGGACAAACTGCCCGTCCATCACATCAAGTTGGATTGTTTTTGCAAAATCTTTTACTCTGTCAATTAATTCATTTAGCTCTTCCTGTGAGTTTGCAATTATTGATGGAATTATCTCTTTTCTCATCTTTTCCAAAATCAGCCCCCTAATCTGTTTCTCTGTTAAGTCTTTTATTTAAATTTTTACTTTTTTATCGCGTGTCCACCAAACTCATTTCTCATTGCAGCAAGCATCCTAAATGCAAAGCTGTTCTTGTCGCGTGATTGGTATCTTGCGTGAAGCGCGTATGTGTTTACAACAAAAGGCACGCCAAATTCCATTGCTTCAATTGCCGACCACTTTCCCTCGCCGCTGTCTTCAACATAAGGTTTTAGATAATTTAGTTTGGGACTTTTTTTAAGTGCGTTTTCTGTCATCTCCATCAAGAACGAGGAGATTATTGTGCCATTGTTCCATATATGGCTGATTTTTTGAAGGTCAAGGTTTTTTACTCTCCCATTTTCTAAAAGGTCAACTCCTTCACTAATTGCCTGCATCATCCCATATTCGATGGCGTTATGAATCATCTTTACATAGTGTCCTGCTCCCCCTGGCCCAACCAAATCGTATCCTTCTTTTATGCCAAAGCTGTCAAATATTGGTTTTACATATTTGTATACGCTAGCCTCGCCGCCTATCATCATAGGATACCCTTTGTTTGCCGCTATTATTCCTCCAGACACGCCGACATCAAGCATGCTGATTCCTTTTTTCTTTGCTTCTTTGTGGCGCCTTAGTGTGTCGTGAAAGTTTGAGTTTGCACCATCAATTATGACATCGTTTTTATTAAGCAGCCCCAAAACTTCCTGGAATTTGTCTTCTGTGACTTTTCCTGCTGGAAGCATAAGCCAAACAACTTTTCTTTTAGATTTTAGTTTCAAGACCAAGTCAGAAACATTTTTTGCCCCGGTTGCTCCGTTTTTCACAGCTTGTTTAACTGGTTTTGGCGAACGGTTCCATACAACAACTTTTATTTTCTTTGATTTTAACATCCTTTTTACCATGTTTGCGCCCATTTTGCCAAGGCCAATAAATCCAATTTCCATTGTATCACCTCACTCTCTCACTTGCACTCTACTTGTATCAAAAGCAAAGTATCCTTCAATATTCTTTGCTGCAGGCTTTGGTTCTGGATAAGACCATGCAACGTCCTTGTTTGTTTTTCCATCGACTTCTATGTCCCAATATTGAGAAATGCCTTTCCAAGGACATGTGTATGGTGTATCATTTTTTTTTTTTTGAAATACTCTGTCTTGACAGATCCTGGTGGAAAATAAATATTTCCCTCAACCACTTCAAAATCATCAGATTCAGCCAATGTTTTATTATCCAATATTGCCTTTGCCATCCTTATTCACCTTTTTCATATAACCCTGTATCAGGATGGAATGCGTACCAAGCAAACCAGAAGCCACGCTCTTTGACTATTTCTGCACCTGTATCTTTGTTTGTGATCTGTACTATCCCTGCCTCATCCCTAATTACTTTAATCTTTACGCCATTGACCTCGTCTTCGATCTGGCCAGCTTCTATAAGGTCGTCTTCTTTGTATGCTTTGAACACATCGTCAACTTCTATACCAAACACCACCGTTTTGGGGTGCACCCTGTCGTCTTCTTTTTCAACAGGAAATAATACAAAGCTGTCTTCATAATAGTTTCCATAGGGATCTTTTCCATAAGGTCTTACAAAACCTGTTTTTTTACTAAGTACTTCTGAATCTGGATGCGCAGCTTTCCAGTCTCGCCAAACAACTGTGTCTATAGATATTTCTTTAAGTTCCATCCCGGTAAGCTCTCCCACTATTGCTTTACCATCAATCTGGCTCCAATAAGAATTTGTCTTCCTGTCATACATGACAAGATTTGAGTTGTAAAGTTTTCCTGAAGTTCCAAACTCTACTGTCTCCCCATTAATAACACGTTCATACGCGATTCCAGAGCCGCAAAGCGGACAGTATGTAATTAGTATTGGATCACCTGCGATAAAATCATTTACTATCTCATGCCATACCATTATCTGCAAAGGATATACTCTTGTGACATTCTTGTAGATTATTGCCAGCACAAGCTCGTTGTCCTCGATAGACTTGTCAGCTTCCTTTACTGTCACAAACTTTGGTTCGTCAATGGAAGGGATTCCATCTTTTGGAGGCCCTCCCCCTATTATTTTTTCTGGGTCTACAATGTATTTCACACCTCTGTCTGTTACTTTTATTCCCATTTCATCTTCAATTTCATCAAGTTCTGGCAGTCTTTGCATGCCTGATTTTTGTGAACAGCCTACTAGGAATATCAATCCTAATAATATTAATAATGCAAACATTTTTTTCATGTATATCCCCCAAATATTCTAAAAACAAATATTAACTCGTAAAGCCCCAGCAGTATTAATAATGCACCTGCAACCCTATTTATGGGTGTATGGTACTTCACTGTTTTTTGTATCAGCAACTGTCCTTTTGCCGCAGATATTAATGAGAGTGCTAAAAGCGGTACTCCGAGGCCAAGACCAAACGCTAAAAATATTATGAATAAATTCAAAAATCCGCCTACGCTAGTACCAAAGGCAAAAACTGCGAAAACTAATGGTGCATTGCAAGGGATTACTATAGGCCCGTAAAAAAAACCAAATATCAAAGTTGACAAGTATGGGTTTTTCCCAAGCGGTGTTTTTGGCGTTTGGAAATATTTACCTATATCTACGTTAAAAAGCAATATGAAACCAAGGATTATAAGAACCCCGAATGCCCATGGAGAAACATTTTCTACAAAATTGTTTATAGAACCGCCAATAGCAGCGATGATTCCTGCAACTAAAAGCATAAATATCAGGACTCCAGCGAGAACTAAAAGTCCTGAGAGTCGTGTGAATAATAATTTATTTTTTATTCCTGGCTTGCTTGCCATGTAGCTGATATACCCGGGGTATAGCGGCAGTACGCAAGGATTTAGGTTTGCAGCAATACCAAGGCCAAATGATAACGCGAGTTCTCCTATTGTCATCTTAACAACCTTTTTCAACCTCTTCTAAAAGTTCGTCAGCGTTTTTGACTCCGAATCTTAGAAGTCTAGTGCTTTGGTCCTCGCAAATAAGCAGTATTGGTGTTGAAGGTGCATTTACTACCTGAATTCCAAATTCATCCACCAGCTGTTGTGTTAGCTCTTTTGGGGAAACCGCATAGTACCAGTCAAACCCATTTCTTGTTGTGTGCTCTAAAACTTTAGCTTCATCCTCTGAAGGGTCTGTATCAAGCGAGACTGAGATGATTTCATCGCCAACTTCTTCGTGTAACTCTTTTATTTTTCCCTGCTGTTTTGTGCATGTAGGACACCATACTGCAAATGTTTCGACTAAAACAGGTTTTCCTTTGAAGTCTGAAATCCTAAAGACCTCGCCTGTATTCACATTTCTTAATGGAATATTTTTCCAGTTAAGCCCTGAAAGATTAGTGTCTAACTGTTCTAAGCCTTTTACTGTAATATGTTCCAATGTGACAGGCTGTGTGCATGAAATTAGAAATATTGAAGTTAAAGCAAGAATAATCGTTAAAACGTGTTTTTTCACCTATGGCACCTCCTCGAACTCGTAGAATAATGTGTGTTGAATATTTAAAGCTGATGTTTAACGTGGGCGCTATTTAACATATAAAGATTTAAGTATAAAATAGCTGAACATGATTAAAGAGAGGGGTGGGAGAAATAAGAAATGAAAAAAACTTACAGGTTCGTTGCCCCCATATTAATCCCTCTATCTGCTTTTCTAACTAGTCGCCACGGATTTGACATTATGAATGGTTTAAGACCTGTTATCCCTCATGAAAATTCTTATGAAAAGATTGATAAACATCCAGAAATCATAATTGATAAATCTTTAAAAAATTATTATGATCAATAATACCGATTCATACACAATATAATCTTTTTTTCTTCATTTACCTCAAATTTTACATCCCAAAACTTTTCTGTTACATAAATATTTGATTTTGTGTGCTGCGTTATTTTGCTTGTTTTTATTTCTCCGCCAAAAAGCCCAAGAAATGGTATTAAATTGTCGCATAGATGCGAGTCAACTGCTGCATGAGACATTATCTCATCATAAATCGTTTTTGCTGCTTCTTCGCCAACTACTTCTGCTTTTTTTCCTCTTTGTCCAAAAGCATCTCCTCCAAGAATCACAGGGTTATCGGTTGAGACCTCTCCATCCACACCATATAGCGCCCACAGGGTTATTCCACTCCCTGTAGAATCTGAATCAGCATATTGTTTGTTTATTGTGACAGGAACATCGAGTTTATTTAGGAAAAATTTTGCTGCTCTTGCCTGCCTTTCTGCAACCTGCGCGTCCATCAATTCTTTTGTAGAGTGGGATATCCCTTTTATCTGAATCAACTCTTCTCTTTTAGTTAGGTTAAGTTTATCCTTGTTTTCTTTTGGTCTTACTGCCAAGTCTATTTTGCCGCCACCTTTGGGAAAGTGACCTCTTTTTTCAAGCTTTATCTTAACATCTGCATATTCTTGAAGATGGGGCATCATTACATTTAGAAAATAGTCTATTGGCGGGCTCCACAAAACGTCTGTACCGCCTGTGATTTTTATCCTGGATTCTTTTTCTGCTGTCATTAACGGCAAAAGTATTGATTGCAAAACAAGGGTTATCGCTCCTGCGGTGCCAACATCTATGTTTGCCCTAAACTTATTGATAGGTTTTGGAATAAACTCTAGCGTTTCTGAGCCGATTTCCGCGCCTTTTGCAACGCATCCTGAAAGCTCCTGCAGTGTTTTTATTCCAGTCATGTGCTGGGCTTTTAGCCCTGGCTTTGGCCTGTTTGCACGGATTTTTTCTATTTTGAAAGATTTTTGTGTTATCATAGAAAGCGCAAGTGCTGTACGCAGAATCTGCCCACCTCCTTCACCGTGAGAACCGTCAAGTGTTATCATAACTATCAAGAACAAGAATTGGTTTTTATATTTTTAGTAGCTTTTGGCAAAATAAGCCTGGTCTGTGGCGTCTTTTTTGCACTGGATGCACTTTTCGCCTTTTTTGACTTTAGAATCAAAAGGGATGTTTATTGATTTTGTGCCGCCAGTCTTGTCTTTGATGTGGTCTTCGCATTGAAGAGTGTTGCAAAATGGCGCGAGTGTGAGTTTTCCCTGCTTTACTTTTTTTAAGAAGTCGTTCCAGTTGTTTGCTTTGTCTTTGCTGTCGTTTAAGAATTTCTCAGCTTTTTTGTAAAGCGAATCTTGAATGTCATCAAGTGTTTTATTCACATATTTAGAAAGATCTTTTAGCTTTACAAATTCTTTTTTGCCAGTGTCCCGGCGTACAACTACTGTGTGTTTTTTTTCCATGTCTTTTGGACCAAACTCAATCCTTACTGGAACTCCTTTTAGTTCCCATTCATTGTATTTAAAGCCAGGTGTGTACTCTTCTCTGTCATCCAGGTGAACAGAAACTCCTTTTAACTCATCTACAATTTTCTTAGATTCTTTTAAAAGCTTATCCTTTGTCTTTTCAAATAAGATAGGCACGACCACTGCTTGTGTTGGCGCAATCTTTGGCGGTAAAACAAGCCCTTTATCGTCGGAATGCATCATTATAGCTATGCCAATAGACCTTGTTGTGAACCCCCAGCTGTTTTGCCACACATATTGTTTTTTCTCATTTTCATCAAGAAAGCTTATGTCAAAGGCTTTTGAGAAGTTTTGCCCGAGGTGGTGGCTTGTGCATGCTTGGATTGCTTTATTATTTGCAAGATATGTTTCACAAGAAAGTGAATAATCAGCTCCTGCAAACTTTTCTTTTTCACTTTTTTTCCCAAGAATAGACGGTATTGCAAGAAGATCCACTAATGTTTTGCTGTAAACATCCTTTAAAATGTCCATTGCTTCTGTGTCTGCTTCTTGTTTTGTGGCAAACGCTGTGTGTCCTTCCTGCCATAAGAATTCCCTTGTCCTTAAAAAAGGAACCGGGTGCTTAAACTCCCATCTTACAACATTGTTCCATTGGTTAATCTTTAATGGCAAATCTCTGTGGCTTCTAATCCACTTTTTGTAGGCATCATACATTATTGTCTCAGATGTAGGCCTTACAGCAAGTCTCTCTTTTAGCTTTGTTTTCCCTGCGTGAGTCACCCATGCTACTTCTGGTATGAATCCTTGCACATGGTCTGCTTCTTTACAAAGCAGCTTTTCAGGAATGAATAAGGGGAAATACGCATTTTTTATGCCTCTTACTTTTATCAGTTTGTCCATGTATGCTTGAATCTTTTCCCAGATAGCATACGAATAAGGCCTAAATATGATGCAGCCAGATACATCTGTATACTCGATAAGTTCTGCTTTTTGTATGACTTGAGTATACCACTGCGAGAAATCTTTGTCTTTAGTTGCTGTCAGTCCGAGTTCTGACTCTTTTTTCTTTGACATGAAACTTATTAACACCGACCTTATTTATAAGTGTTTTGAAATCTTTTAATTTAGATTAATTATAAAAAGAAGTTGTTATTTGCAATATAGATGGCGTATGAATATAAAGGCACGGCAGCAAAAGAATTATTTGAATCTTACTCTAAGGATAAAAAGCCATTTTTAGAAAAAGCGAGGCTAAAATTTCCCAAGAGAAAAGAAGGTTTTAAAGAAATCAAGCTTCTAAAAGAGCTGTTTTTCCCCAAATACTGGAACTCAAATGAAACAACAGAACACATTGATGAATTAGAGGATAAAGTAACCAGGCTTGGGAAAATTTTGTTCAAAGGGCTTATTGCCCATCTTCATAGAGAGACAGAAGCTAAGAGAATTGTTGATAGTGTTTTAAATTCGCTGCCAGAAATAAGAGAAGTCCTAAAAAAAGATGTTGATGCTGCTTTTGCAGGCGACCCTGCTGCAGGCGACTACACCCAAATTATCAGAGCATATCCTGGGTTTCTTGGCATCTTAGCGCATAGATTCATTCACGAGCTCTACAAAAACAAGGCAAAAAGCTACGCTAGAGAGCTTCAAGAACACATTCACTCAGTTACAGGAATAGATGTTCATCCAGGCGCAAAGATCGGCGAATATTTCTTTATTGACCACGGTACAGGCGTTGTTGTCGGCGAAACTTCAGTGATTGGAGATTGGGCGAGGATTTATCAGCAGGTAACGCTGGGTGTATTGCATTTTGAAAAAGGAGAAGGTAGTATCTTAAAAAAAAGCTACAAGCGCCACCCAACCATTGGCAACAATTGCGTTATTGGCGCAGGAGCAAAAATCCTTGGCCCAGTAAGAATTGGAAACCGAGTAAATATTGGTGCTAATTCATGGGTTGATATGGATATCCCTGATGATACAACTGTCTACCCAAAAAAACCTGAGCATTATAAAAAAGACAGAAACTCTAATTAAACTCTATCTCACCGTCAAGATATACTCCTTTTTTTAGCTCCACCGGTCGCCAAGAGTCCTCTACAAGCTTTGCGTCCAGCCACTCTGAGAGCTCTTTTGGGTTGCCAATAGTAGCAGAAAGTGCGATTAAGTGTATCTTTGGCAAAATCTTTCTAAGAATTGTGATAAGAATCTCTAAAGTTGGTCCTCTGCTTGGGTCGTTTAACAAGTGGATTTCGTCCACGACCACGACTTTCACATACTTTAGCCAAGGCGTATGGTGTCTTATTAGCGAATCTAGCTTTTCAGAGGTGGTAATAACCAAATCATATTTTTCCAGATACTTATCTGCAGAATCTGTGTCTCCAATAGAGATTGCGACTTTAACATTCTTGTATCTGCTTTTAAAATCTTTATACTTTTCGCTTGCAAGTGCTTTTAATGGCACAATATAGACTGCTTTGCCCTTTTCATTATATATTGCATTTAGCATTGCCATTTCTGCAATAAGCGTCTTGCCGCTTGCAGTCGGCGTGCATACTAAAAGATTGTTCTCGTCAAGAAGTCCTGCTTTTATCGACTTTTCCTGGGAAGGCCGAAGCTCTTTTATTTCACTCTTTAACGACTCATAAAGTTTTGGATGCAGCTTTGACTTTATTTGTGAAAGTTTCATTTAATGAAGAATCTTGGCCAGAATTATAAATCTAACTATTAATCAAACTATCCCCTGTCATCTCTTTTGGCTTTGGAAGACATAGAATGTCGAGGATTGTGGGAGAAACGTCTGATAAACCCGCTTTTCCCTTTCTTAATTTCTTCACATCATCAGAAATAAAGATTAATCTCACAGGGTTGTTGGTGTGGCTTGTCTGGTGCTCTCCAGTTAATTCTTCTGCGTTGCCATGGTCTGCTGTCAGCAAAACATCATAATTTTTCTTAAGCAGTTTTGGAACAACCTTAGAAAGCGCTTCATCAACTCTTTGAAGAGCGCTCACAGTAGGCTCCATCATGCCAGTATGCCCTACCATGTCTGGATTTGCAAAGTTTACAATGAAAACATCTGCTTTTCCTATTGCCTTTAAAAAATATTTTTCTACAATGGAAAGCGACATCTCCGGCTTTAGATTATAAGTTGCAACTTTTGGGCTGTTAATTAATTTTCTTTTTTCTCTTCTATTTGGCTTGCTCTTGCCTCCGTTAAAAAAGTATGTTACATGGGCATATTTTTCTGTCTCTGCCAAGCGAAACTGCTTTAACTTATTTTTTGCCAAAACCTCTCCAAGAGTGTTTTTTATATCACCAGGAGGAAAAGCAACTGGACGCCTAATACTCCTAGAGTATCTTGTAAGTGTATAAAAATGAACTTTGTGAAGTTTTGGCCTTTTAAATTTGTCAAAGCGCCCCTCGACAAACGCCCGTGACAGCTGACGTGCCCTGTCACTTCTAAAGTTAAAAAATATTACAGAATCATTTGGTTCAATGATACTATCAGTGTGAAGTATTGTTGGCTCTAAAAACTCGTCAGTGATTCCTTTAGTGTAGTTGTCATGGAGTGCTTCAAACGCGTCGTTATATTTCTTGCCAATACCGTTCACAACACAGTTGTACCCCTTCTTCTCCCTGCTCCACCTATTGTCTCTGTCCATTGCATAATACCTGCCAATCATTGTGGCAAGCTCTCCAACACCAATATCATCCATCTTGTCCTGAATAATCTTAATGTATTTACCAGCTGACTTTGGAGGAACATCTCTGCCGTCCAAAAATGCATGCACATATACTCTTTTGATGCCTTGCTTTTTTGCAAATTCCAAAAGCGCAATCAGGTGTCCTATGTGGGAATGGACACCTCCATCTGACAACAACCCCATCAAATGAAGCGCGCTCGAGTGTCTTTTAACATGTAATGTTGCCCTAATCAAAGTTTCATTTTTAAAAAAACTCGTATCCTTAATTGAATTATTGATTCTAACAAGATCCTGCTCTATCACTCTGCCAGAACCAAGCGTCAAATGCCCGACCTCTGAGTTGCCTATAGTTCCTTTTGGAAGCCCTACTGCCTCTCCAGATGTGTCTAAGAGTGTGTGTGGATACTTCTTTAAAAGCTCCCTGTAAAACGGCATCTTTGCCTTTAAAACAGCGTTTCCAGCACTGCTTTTTTTAAAGCCCATCCCATCTAGAATTATGAGCGCAACCCTTTTTTTCACTCCCATTTTGCATATTTTGCTTTTTTTCCTAGTTCCTCTTCAATCCTAATCAATTGATTATATTTGGATGTTCTCTCCCCGCGAGCCGGCGCACCTAATTTTATCTGTCCATTGCCAAGCGCGACTGCTAAGTCTGCGATAAAAGGGTCTTCTGACTCCCCGCTCCTATGGCTTACCATCACACCCCATTTATGGTTCTTTGCTAGTCTTGCAGCGTCCATTGCCTGCGTTAATGTGCCTATCTGATTGACTTTTAAAAGAAGCGCATTGCAAAGAGTTCTTGCATAAGCCATCTTTATTCTCTCGGGGTTTGTTGCTAAAAGGTCATCGCCAACTATTTGTATTTTGGATTTTAGAGTTAGTTCTTCCCAAGGGTCAAAATCATCCTGGTCAAAAGGGTCTTCAATGGAAATTACCTTGTATTTTCTTATCAAATCTTTGTATATCTCAACAAGCTCCTCCCTGTTTACATATTTGCCTGGCTCAATTACGTATTTGTCAAGCCTAAAAAACTCAGATGCTGCAGCGTCTATTGCAATTCTTACTTTTTTATTGTATCCTGCCTTGCTAATAGCTGTATCAATCAAATCCAGCGCTTCTTCTGCTGTTTCAATTGGCGGTGCAAATCCCCCCTCATCGCCGACATTTACTGCGGTTTTCCCGTATTTTTTTGAGATTATCGACTTTAATGCGTGGTATGTTTCACTAACCATTCTTGTTGCGTCAAAAAAGCTTTTTGCCTTAACCGGGGCTATCATGAACTCCTGAAAAACAAGCTTGTTTCCCGCGTGGACTCCGCCGTTGATTATGTTTGCAAACGGTATTGGCAAGACTTTCTTGTTTCCATTAAACCCATTTAGATACTCATATAAATTCTTGTCAGCACCCATAGCTCCTGCTCTCGCTGCTGCCATAGAAACTCCCAAAACCGCGTTTGCCCCTAGTTTTCTTTTGTTTGGTGTGCCGTCAAGGTCGATTAATGTTTGGTCTATAAGTCTTTGTTCTTTAACATCAAGGTTTCTTAGTTTTCTGTTGATTTTCGTGTTTACGTTAAATATTGCTTTTTTCACCCCTTTGCCAAAAAACCTATCTTTTTTGCCGTCTCTGAGTTCAAGCGCTTCATGCTCCCCTGTTGACGCACCGCTTGGCACTATTGCTCTTCCCCATGAATTTGGGCATATTACATCCACTTCGATTGTCGGGTTCCCTCTAGAATCCAGCACTTCTCTTGCCATCACCTTTTTTATTTTACTCATGACTATTTATCGAGAAGCATGTGAATATAAAGTTTTCTAATTTTAGCAATATTTATAAAAAAACAAAGAAATAATAAATTATTATGAAGATAACCTTCCATAACTTCAAGCCAGAATTTGATTCTATCGAGGCAAAACTAAAGAAGATATCAAAGTCAGAGGACCCCATTTTTGCAAGATATGACCCTGCAATAAAATTCTTCAAGAGTTACCTTAAGCCGTTTAGAAAATATAAAAAATTCATTGTGATTGGGCATGGCGGCTCGATAACTTCAACTCAAGGGTTTTATGACGCTCTTAAAAAAGGCAAAGAGCTTTTTATTATTGACACGCCGCAGCCTGACTATATAGAAGAGGTAAGGAAATTGTGCCCAAAAAAGGAAACTCTTGTGATTGTTGTTTCAAAATCAGGAAACAGCATTGATATATTGGAGATAATGTTTGGTTTTTTAGATTATGAACGTCTAGTCATCACAAATCCAGAGGAAGGTGCGCTGCTGGAGATTTCCAAAAAGCTTAATCTGCCATTTATAGAGCACCCTAATGTCGGCGGAAGATTCTCTGCTTTTACTTCAAGCACGCTTGTCCCGGCATTTCTTTTGGGATTTGATATTGACAAAATTTTTGCAGGCGCTAAAGATACTTATAAGAAATGTGCTCCGCAAATAACTATAGAAGATAATCCTGCACTCCTCATCGCATCTCACCTTTACCTTGCAGATATCAGTGGGAAACACGAAGTTTTTATCCCTATATACTCTAAGAAACTTGATTCTTTTGCAAACCTGATTATCCAGCTTATGCATGAGTCAAGCTCAAAAGAAGGCAAAGGGCAAACATTTTATGCAGCATCTGCGCCTGAGGCCCAGCACCACACCAACCAGCGGTTTTTTGGAGGCAGGAAAAACGTTTGCGGTTTTTTTATTAGGACCGAGAAAGATACTGAAAGATTTGACAAAAAGATAAAGGTTCCAAGAAAGCTAAGAAAAATTGTGGTCAGAGACGGCATGCTTGCAGATGTTTTGGGAAATTCATATGCTGACGCGTTATTATTTGAATCTCTTGGAGTGCTTGAGCATGTGAAAAAAAACAAGATTCCTGCTGTGGATTTAATGCTTGAGAAAGTTGATGAGTTTGAATTGGGGCAGTTTGTCGCTTTATGGCATTATATTGGAGTGTATGCTTCTCTTCTTAGAGATGTAAACCCGTTTGATCAGCCAGAAGTTGAATATGCAAAAAAAGTCAGCTTTAATCTAAGAAAGAAAAAGTAATTACCCGATATAATGGACTTCCCCTGCTTTGTCCTCTCTTGTTTGAAATGATGTTTCTTCAGATTTTTTCATGTCTTTTTCAAGCCGGGTTATTTCTTTGTCCAGCTTTTTTGTATCGATTCCGAGGCCAAGTTTGCTGTTAAGAATACTCAATGTTTCTTTTGCAGCTTTTACTCCCAGATACATTGGATGCCCGTATGTTTCTGTTAGAAGACTTACTGCTTCAATATTTTTCTTTTGTGAGAGTCCAAGCAAAAGACCTGAGACGCCAACTATCGGTCCAACTATCCCATGCAGATTTGTATTTACATTTGTATCTTTTTTGTATGACTCAATAAGTTTTATAGAGTTTCCTGTGCAAAATACTCTTGCTTTTTTTGGGACATCTCCAAGACCGATGCCTCCAAGAGTGATTATTTCAGACACGCCATATTTTTTTGCAGAGTCTATTACATCTTCACAAAATTCGTATGTTGACTCTTCATCAATTGGCTGGACATCGCCGGTTAATAGCATCAAATCTCTGCCTTTTCTCATTTTTTTGTAAAACATTTCAATTTTTGGCAGCTCAACAAGGTTTTTTTCGTTTACAAAGACGCTGTTTGGCATTGAATAGCCTGAAATCTCATAAAGCTTTTCTGCTTTTAGCTCGTCGATAATAAAATCAACTGCTATTTTTCCAACATTTCCAATTCCTGGAAGGCCTTCAATAAGCACAGGATTTTTTAAAGCTGTTTTTTTAAATATTTCAAAGTTCCATTTTGCTTTTCTCATTTTTACAGCATTCCTTTTTGTTTTAACTCTTTTTTTCTGGCAACTCTTCTGTATTTTCCGTAGTTGTCAACTGGAGAGTATTTTGCTGGTTTTACAGTGAGAGCTTTTCCATTGCATTTGCATTTTTCATGCAATGTGTAGTTTTTGCATTTTGGGCATTTGAGAATGTGAAGCATCCTATTCAACTCTTACAAACTCTCCTTTGCCATCTGTTTTTTCAACATCGCTAATTGCCTGTGTATATGTGTTTTTTAGTATCTCTTCTGCCTCTTTGTATTCTTTTGCATTGACAGTTATCCTGTATTTTCCGCCACCTTCATATGATATTGTAACTTTATCGCTTGATTTCTCAGCATTTATCAATGCTTTTTTTACTATTTCTACACCGTCAGGTGCAAAGCTTTCAAGTGTTAGGTCTCCTTTGATTTCTACTTCTTTTGGCTTGATTCTTTGTCTTATTACTTCTTCAAGTTTTTGAGATGTTTTTTTGTCAAGACCCAGTTCATTAATAGAAAGGACCCCCTCTACAACATCTATGAAAGCCAGGTAGACTGAGTCGTATTCATTTTCTATTGCTTTAAAGACATTGTCAAACAAAGTTTTATTGTCTGTTTTTAGTGCTTTTGCAACAAATTCTACTATTTTCTCAGATAGCTGCTCTTGTTTCATAGAATCTGCTTTTCCCCTTCTTTGAGATTCTGTAACTCTTCGAAGAGAGAGGTCTATGTGCCCTTTTACTGTATCTACGCGAAGAACTTTACACACTATGACTTTTCCTTCTCTGATAAAGTCCCTGATATTTCTGATTCTTCCAGGACTGATTTCTGAGATGTGTATCATGCCTTGTTTTCTCTCATACTCGTCAATATTTGCAAATACAGAGTTGTAGTGTATTTTTGTGACTGTGCATATAACCAGTTCTCCTTCTCCTGGTAGTCCTTTCTTTTTGAGCTTCATTTATTCAAGTACCTCTAAAATTCTGCTCTTTACTTTGGATTTGCCGCCTGTTGGCGACGCTAATACTTTTTGGCAAACTAGACATTCGACATCTGTGGCTGTTTTTCCAAAGATTATCTGCTCATTTTTGCATTTTGGGCATCTTGTTTTGATGAATTTTGAAGTTGGTTCTTTTAATTCCATAATTTATCTCCTCCTCGATAATTAGAATGCTCTTAGAAATAAGGGTGAATTTAAAAATGTTTTGTATAACAATGCAAAAGATTCGAAGTGTTAGTTTCGTTATGTTTTGTCTTTATACAAACTCTACTTTTTTTGCTCTTTTGCCTGATGACTGAACCGTTGTTTTTTTGCATACCAAGCATTGATATCTAAAGTCTGTTTTTTTGGATGTCTTTGCTCCTGTCATCTTAAACTTTCCAATCGCCGGCTTTGAACCCAGTTTGCCCAGATTTCCGTATCCTTTTCCAAATCCTGCTCTTTTCTTTGCAGATCTTGCCAGAGGGTGCTTTGATCCTGGTGTTCTTCTTTTTGCTTGCGCTACTTTTTGCTCTGTGTGCGCCTTGCATTTTGGGCAGTATCTTTTCATTTGTTTAGGCACTTTCATAATACCCACTAGAAAAAGTGGTTTGTTTATAAAAGTTTTGAATTTGAAAAATTCAAAGCCATAAAAATTTTTAATTTTTTAAGTTTACCCTATTCCACATTTACTTCTTCTGCTCTTTTCTTCTTTATTAGAACGTTTGCTATGTCTGCAGGAAGGCTTGCCATGTCGTCAGGGTTAAACGGGCCGTATACCTCAAGTTCTTTGCCTACAAATTTAGGAACCTGGCCTATGAATCTGACTGTCTTTTTTGATTTTGGTTTAGGGACACTTGCAAATTCACTGCTTTGTGCTTCTAATGGTTGCTCCACCTCCTCTTTTTTTGCAGCTGATGACTCTTCTTTTCTTGGCGTCGGTTTAAACTCAGGCGAATCGCCATTTAAAATATTATTAAGAATTCCTTGCCTGTTGCTTGAGAATAATTCAACCATTTTCTCAAAATATGCTTTCTCAGAATTAAGCAGAGGCGATGTGTCTGTTAGCGAGGACTCTGTTCTGACTTTGTTAAGTGCCATTACAATGATTTTTTTCTCGCGCCGCTCAAAAAGATCCTGTATTATTCTTTTCGTGTTTTGGATCTGTTTTAATGTTTTTTCCCTTTCATCGTCGCTAAACAAATCTTTTGATTCAGGCAAAAACACCTTTTTTTTCTCGGCAAGATATGAGACTACGTCCTCATAGAAATTATCCTGGAGTTTTTGCATTTCCTCCCTGTTCTTTTCGCGTCTAAGCAGTTCAAACAGTGTTTCGTATGTGATGTTTATTGTGTTATCTTCATCCTCTGTCATAGTAATTTTTTAGTAAAAACAATTATTTATAAAGATTATTGTAATTCTAAAGAACATGGCAAAACTGGAGTTTAAAGACCTGATGTTTATCGACGAAAAGGATAGGGTTAAAGTTGTTTTTTTAAAGCACTTTCATTTTTTTATTGACAAGTCAAAGTTAGAAAAAATCGGGAAATTTAAGCTGAATAAAAACTTTATAGACTTTGACGCAAATAAGAAGCGCGCAAATAAGTTCTATGATTTAATAGACAAAGGATTAGAGCGCGACCTTAAAAGCGGCATCACCGGTTCAAAAGCAGTATATATACACAAAGGGAGCGGAATCCCGCTTATTGGCAATTCATCTTTTGGTATTGTGGATAGAGGAACAAGCCTTGTCGAGATAAAGATGATTTGCGGGTGCAATCTTAACTGTGTTTATTGCAGTGTTGACCAAAACAAGAGAGATATTGACTTTGTCATTGAAAAAGACTATTTAATCGAAGAACTAAGAAAAGTCATTGAGATAAAAAAACATGATGTTGAAGTCCACATTGGATGCCATGGAGAGCCTTTATTATATTCTCCATTAATTGAATTTGTAAGAGATATGAAAAAGATAAAAGGTGTGAAAAAGATTTCTATGAACACAAACACCACTTTATTAACACCGAGAATCGTTGATAAACTCATTGATGCTGGCATGACTCGCTTTAATCTGTCTATAAACAGCCTTGATCCAAAACTCGCCAAAAAGATTGCTGGCGGCGGATTTTCTGTAGAGCACGCAAAAAGAATCGCAGAGTATATATCAAGTAAGAAAGTGGATTTGACAATTGCGCCTGTTTGGATGTGTGGTGTTAATGATGATGATATTGAAGACATCGTTGTTTTTGCAAAAAGCTTAAACGCCGATATCGGCATTCAAAACTTTCTTTACTATAAATTTGGGAAAAAGCCTGTGAAAGAACTGCACATGGATAAATTCTTTGAAAAACTAAAAGCTCTTGAAAAAAAGCATGATAAAAAGCTCATTCTTTGTGCAGATGATTTTGATATTAAAAAAGATATTGCTTTAGCAAAGCCTTTCAAAAAAGGAGAGGTTATCGACGCTATAATTATCTGTTGCGGGAGGCTGCCTGGTGAAATGCTGGCAGTAAGCCAGAATAGGACTATTTCTTTATACAACTGTGACAAAAAAACAAATTCAAGAGTAAAAATAAAAATAACCCGCCAAAAGCACAACATATTTAGCGGGGTTTTAATGTAATTATCTTATGCATGCTCCGTCTTCGCAGCCGTTTTCACAGTCATAGTTGTTTGAGTCTCTGTAGCCTATTGTGTTGCACCTGTATTCTTTTACTGTGTTTGCGTTTATGCACTCATCATAGACTGTACTTTTTTTGTCTGTAACATATCCTTTGATAAACTCTTTGTCTGGTCCAATGTCTGAGTCGATGCAGTCTTTTTCTTCTATTACTGTGATTTCTATGCATGCTCCATCAGCACACCCGTTGCTGCAGTATTTTTCTTCTTTTGTTGGTATTCCAACAGCACTGCATAATTGTTCCATTAGCATGTTTGGTTTTTCGCCGCAGTAATCTGTGGTTGTTTTGCCTTGGTATGTCACTGTTCCTTTTGTGCTGTAGTCTTTAAAATCGCTGTCAACACATGTTTTTGGAGCTTCCTCTTCTCCCTCGATACATTCCCCGTTTAGGCATTTATAGTCGCATGTGATGACATTTTCGTCTTTGTAGCCCACAAGGCCGCATCTTACATCATTAAGTGTGAATTCAGTGAGGCATTCATCTTCGAATCTTTCGCCTTTTGCGTCTATTATATACCCTCTTTTCTCGTAGAATATGCCTCCTTCGCTGTCATAGCAGCCAGTTTCATAAGTTTTTTCTTTTGATGTGTCAAAACCCTCGTCTGTTGCTGCTTCTTGTGTTGTTTGTTCAACAACAACCACTTCTTGTATCTCTTCTGTTATGCCCACATCAGCATCTTTTTCAGTGATTGGGGCTTGTGATGGCGTGCAGGAAACTAAAAAAACAACTGCCGCAATTAATATTATTGAGAATAAAATTTTTGATTTCATAATAGATAAAATTCTTTATGAGTATAAAAAGATTTCTCTAAAAACTCTTTTGTTAAAACAAATTAGAAGAAAAAAAGAAAAAAAGAAAAATCAGTTGATTTACTCAACTGATGGTGTTTTGTAGTTGGTTGTTATAACCTTAGCGTCGCTTTTTGCTGGCAAGTCTTCTGTTAGTAAAGCTCTTACAGCTCCAAGTGTGTCTTGTCCTGTGTAACCTGCTACTAGCAGCGCAACTTTGCCGTCGTCATCAAAGAGTGCGAGTTTAGCTTCGCCCTCTGCAAATCCTTCAGCACAGTTTGCTGGGTTGCCCATAAGCCTTGCGGCTTCTGTGTTAACACATGGCCCGCCTACAACGATTAGGTTGGTTGTTCCAGCTGCTGGTGCATCGCTGTCTAAAACTCCAAAGTCTACGCCTACTGGGTTTACTTTGTCTGTTGTGACTGCGCCTGCTGAACCTTCAACTGCTCCACCTTTACCTACAACAACAACGTTTGCTTTGATATCTTCATCTGGAAGTGTCAGGAAGAACTCGTCGCTGTCCATTCCGTCTTCAATTGCGCCGATAATGATACCATAGTCTGTTAGGTAGTCTTCATCTTTGTCCATGCCTGAAAATGAGCTTTGGAAATCAAGACCTGACTCATATTCATCTTTGGTTCCAAAGAATCCTTGTGCAATGTTGGCATCTAATTGAATCCAACCGGTTCCTGCTACATCAACGTCGCCTGTCAGATTGACATCTGCTGCTTTTGAAGAGTTAACACCAGTTGCGAAACTAATTGTGATGTCCGTTGCATCGTAGTCAACTACAAAGTATGTTCCTGTTGCCAATTGGACATCATCATCGCTATTTTCAAATGCAAGTAAGATTGAACTGTCTGTTGCATTTTCAAGTAAGTACACTGTGTCTGTTTCTTCCAATGTTCCTGTCAGGTTAACTTTTAGGATTTCGTCGTCAGCTGTTATCATCAGCACTTTTTGGTCATCAAGTGTTGAAATTGCTGTACCACTATCATCCTCATCAACTGTCACAGCGTCATCAAACTCAAACTTGAGTCCAACATCTGCCTTTGCTGTCATGCTGTCGATGTATAATTGAGCATAGTCGTTTGGCAGTGTGTATGCTTCGCCAACGCCTTTAACTGGCTCTGTATCTGAATCATACTTTTGGTTAAAGTCCGCACCTACATCTAGGCTAGTGTTACTTGCACCAACAGCCACATACCATACCCATTCTGCGTCTGATTCTTTTGACGGTTCACCGAATAGCTCCATTGAGTCGCCAGATTTCACTGTTTCTGTTATTTTGTCGCCGACTTTTAGTGTTGCTGCTCTGTCTTCTTTTTCATCAACATAGAAGACACTTTCAACTTGTACTGTTACGCCGTTGACTTTTTCTTCGCTATTTTCTGCAATGGTTTCGATTTCTCCATCAACATCAATAACTGCCTTGTCTGTACCAATGTTGACAAGCTTAACAGTTTTGCCTTCTGACTCAATGCTGTCGCCAATGTTTAAGTAATACTCATTAGCAATAGTTATCTTCATTGTGTCTGTTGCTGCATTGGTTACTTCTTCAATTTCCATTGACTTACCTAGAAATTCAATTTTCAAAGGTTCGTCAGAAGTCACTAATGCGGTGTCAAGGTCTGAGTCATCAAGCTTGTATCTATATTGGATACCATCTTTGGCAGTTGTGCCCAGTACTGGATTTGAACCAAAGTCTGCGTCATCAACAGATATAAAAACAGACACGCCGTCCACATTAATTGTCTCTTCGATGTCAACGTCTTCATCATTCCATGAGATTTTCTCATCTTTTAATGATGCAACATCTCCATCGTCCAGAGTCCCGAAGTCAGTTAGTGCTGCGCCAAGAACGATTTCTTTGGTTTTGCCGCCTGACACAGTGATTCCGCTTCCTGTCACAGTCACAGATTCCTTGCTTACAGCTGCTGCTTGCAAGTCTGCTGCGATGTCTATGCCGCCTACAACGTCAATTGTTGCGGCTTTTTCCCCAACAACTAGTTTGGCAGTGACTTTTCCGCCATCCAAAAATAGTCCTGGGTAGTCGCTTAAGTTAGCTGCTGATGCTCCGAGTAGGGTTGCTCCAAGCATTAGTGCACCTGTTCCTAAGGCGACTGCTTTTTTTATTGTTTGCCTTATTCTCATTTGGTCAAACACCTCCATGTTTACTCTTTAATGAGTGTATGTGCAAAAACCTTTTTGGTCTTTGCCAATGTTTTCTTTCTGTTGTCTTCGTCATCGCTATGCATTAAAGTCCATAGTTCACTGTAAATTCTACTGCGTAACCCTATTGATTTAGGTTTTGCTTTATAAATGTTTCGCAAATCAACGAGGATAAAAAACCTAAAACACACGAATTAAGCGTTAAAACAGCTGAATTCTCGAGTTTTGTCTGATTGTAACTACAAAATGGTTACAAGCAGTTTTGTGGTTATTTTACCCAAAACCCCTGCTGGATTTAGACCCCAGTTATAAATATTGCGTTTTACCAATGTATTTATCGTCAATGAACAAGAATATTTATATATCTTTGGTATTAAAAAAAGATTATGGGAAAAAAGCCAAAGATTGGAGTTGCGCTTGGCGGTGGCGGTGCAAAAGGCATCTCCCACATTGGCGTGATAGAAGCTTTTATCGAAAAAGACATACCTATTGATTATATTGCAGGCACAAGCATGGGCAGTGTTGTTGCAGCATACTATGCCCTTAATCTGGAGATTAAAGGTCTTGAGGGGTTTCTTCTTGGCCTTGGAAAAAAAGGTGTTTTCAAACTAATTGATTTCTCGCTTCCGAAAAAAGGGTTGATATCCGGTGATAAACTTTTTGAATTTTTGAAAATGCTTGTCGAGAACAAAGATTTTAAGAACACAAAGATTCCGTTAAAAATAGTCGCAACAGACCTTTTGACAGGAGAAGAAGTGATTTTATCTAAAGGGCCTATTGCAAAAGCGATTAGGGCAAGCATCAGTGTCCCAGGCATATTTGAGCCGGCATCGCTTTTGGGAAGAAAGCTTGTTGACGGAGGCCTAGTCAACCCAACACCGGTAGATGTTGTCAAAAAAATGGGCGCTGACATAATAATTGGCGTTGACCACCACATGGAGCCAAAAGCAAGCATGAAAAAACCCACAATCATCAGCACACTGCTTCAGTCTTATGAAATAATGAGAAAAAAAGTTTTATTGCACAATTATGAGCGCATCGACAAAAATATGATGATAATCCGGCCATACACCAAAGGAATAATGGGTGCATATGACTTTTTGAACAAGTCTTTTGTAAAGCACGGGAAAAAAGCAGCCCTAAAATCAATGCCGAAAATAAAAAAGATGATTAATGAATTTGAGGGATAAATTTATATAACATTTTTTTAAGTGAATGTATAAATGAAAGAGGCAATAATATTTTCTGACCTTGACGGCACTCTTTTAGACCATGATACTTACTCGTTTAAAGACGCAAAGGAAGCATTGAAACTAATAAAAAAACATGATATCCCTTTAATATTTTGCACAAGCAAAAACAGAGCAGAAATCGAATATTATCGCAAAAAGCTAAAAAACAAGCACCCATTTATTTCTGAGAACGGCAGCGCAGTATATATACCTAAAGGATACTTTGGCTTCCAGTTTGACTATGACACCGATGATGATAAATACCTTATTATAAAATTAGGCACCGATTATAATTATTTAATAAAAAAGTTAAGGGAAATAAAGAAAAAATACAAGATTCTTGGATTTCACGAGATGCCTGCAAAAGAGCTCTCTATTGACACAGGCCTAACACTTAAGCAGGCAAAGCTTGCCAAAAAAAGAGAATTTGACGAAGCATTCAAGATAATTGATAAAAAAGACGAAAAAAACATCATAAAAGAAATCAAGAAAAGAAAACTAAACCACACAAAAGGCGGAAGATACCACCACATCATGGGAAACAATGATAAGGGAAAAGCAGTGAAAATATTAACAAATATATATAAGAAGAACAAAGATGTCTTAACAGTAGGTCTTGGAGACTCAAAAAATGACTTTGAGATGCTTGATATTGTTGACAAAGCAATTATTGTGCAAAAAAAAGATGAAAGCTATGCTTCCAATAAATATGATAAAGCAAAAGGAATTGGGCCAAAAGGCTGGAACAATGCAATAAAAGAGGCGATAATAGATAATGCTAAATAAGAAAAAAGCTGAGAAAATCTACAAGAAAAGCATTAAAGTGCTAAAAAGTGTCCAGCTAAAAAACGGCGGGTGTCTTGCAACACCAAAAGGCGAAAGATACCCGTATATATACCCAAGGGATCATGCTGTGATACTTCTTGGATTTTTGTCTGCAGGAATGATAAAAGAGGCCAAAAAAGGCCTTGACTTTGTTTTCTCCACACAGCTTGAGTCTGGCGCTTTTCCTCAAAGAATCGATACTGACGGACACGACGCATCGTACAAACCAATACAAATTGACGGGACAGGACTTGTTTTGTATGCTTTTTATAAATACTTCAAGAAAACGGGCGGCAAGAAGTTTGCAGAGGAGAAATGGGACTGCGTGAAAAAATCTGTAGATTACATTATCAAAAACTATCATGATGACAAGCAGCTAATCTATACTCCAAACTCAATCCATGAATTTCCGCCAACAGAAGCTGGCCTTGAAATCTGGGCGAATTCTGTTTGCTGCTCTGCACTTTTTAAAATGCATGAAGTGGCAGAAGCATTAAATCATAAACATCCGGAATGGAAAGACTATGCGATAAGAGTGAGAGAAGGCATCCAAAAGTATATGTGGAACTCGAGAACTGGGAGCTTTGTAAAAACAATTAGGATAAAAGAATCCAGCAGTGTTCTTATTGACATTGATGCGTCTGAATATGCTGTTGCTGACTTTGGTGTATTGGAAGATGCTGACCTCCGGGTAAAATCATGCGTGAAAAAAATTGAGCACGAGCTTTGGAATAAAGACCTTGGCGGGCTTTGCCGTTATCCAAAGTTTGAAGGCAGAAACAACGGAGGATGGGGGCCGTGGCCTCACTTCACATTATTTGTAGCAAGGCATTTTATTAGAAACGCAAACAAAGCAAAAGCAGACCAGTATATAGGATGGGTTGTTGATATATCCTACAAAGACATGCTTCCAGAGCACATTTCAACTGTCTTGGAATTCAACGAGTATGTCAATGACTTCACTGAAGCTGGGCTTCTTCGAAAAGACAGGATTGTTATGATTGAAAACACGAAAAAAAATCCGAATTTTGAAAAAGGGATAGCATATATAACAACGCCGCTTGCCTGGCCACATGCAGAGTTTATTAGAACCTGGAATTTATACAAAAAGACGTTTGGTTAATTTTCTTGTTTTAGAACGTGTATCATTTCTTCTTTTGTGCGCGCAAGCGCTACTTTTTCTGCGAGCTTTTGATTGCCAAAAGTGTGCAGTATCCAATTGGAAAAATCGTTTTTCTCTCCGGTTATATGAGACTGAAATGTTTGGTCATCCATGTGCTTTAGGCGCTTTTGCAGCTGATTTATTGATTCAATCTTATCGCCGTTTGACAAAATAAATACTCTTTTTGAAATTGTTTGGCTCTCATCAAAATCTCTTGCTTCTGACATAAGCCCTTTTAGCTCCTGAAGCTTTTGGTCAATAGCTTTTTCTTTTTGTGTGAGAAGAGTGTTTTTTGTCTCGATTTCTTTTCTTAAAAAATACCAGCCCTGTTCTAAGAGTTCAAGTTCGATAAGTTTGTCTGAGATTCTCGCGTCAAGGTCTGCTCTTTGTTGCAGGCTTTTTTCTGTCTCTTCATACTCTTTGTGAAAGTCTTTCATTTTTTCCATTATTTTTTCTGGTTCTACCTTTACGCTTTTCTTTTTCATCATATTAAAAAAGCTTGGGTGCTTGTCTTTAGAGACATCAATTCTTTTTTTTCCTTCTTGTATTGGAGATAAATCTATTTCTTTTTTGGGCACCGATTCTTCTGGCTCTTTGTTTAATGCTGCGATTGACTCTTCAAATGTTGGCGCTTGTGGTTTTGGCGCTTCCAAAGGCTCTTCTTGTTTTTCTAGTTTTGGAAACTCGGCTGCTTTTTCTTTATTTTCCGGTTCACCGGAGCTAATAGCTTGGCTACTTTGCTCTTCTTCCCCTTCAAAAGATTTTTCTGGCTGCACTTGTTTTCTTATATCCTCTTGGTTTAATGGATACATGTCAGATGCTAGGTCTGGAAGCTCTTGTGGGGGCTCAAAATCAATTTTTTCATCACTTACTTCTTTTGCCTCTTCATTTGGCGCCTGTTCAGAATTAATGGTTTCTTGGCTGCTTGGCGCAACCTCTTTATTTTTCTTTTTTATGCTAAAAATATCTTTCACCCCTTTTAGAAGTATTCAGACATAGTTTATTAATAAAGTTTTCTAACCAAACAATTAAATAAAACTCCAAAATTCTAAACCTTATGAAAAAAGCGCTATCTTTGATATCAAGCGGGATTGACAGCCCTGTAGCAACATATCTAATGACAAAAAAAGGGCTGAGTGTTGACTGCATCCATTTTGACAACCAGCCTTTTACAGATTCAAGGCCAAGAGAAAAAACGGTCAAGCAGGTAGAGTTTTTGTCAAAGAAACTAAACAAAAAAATTAAGCTTTATATTGTCAATCATGGCAGGCACCAGGCAGAATTTATGCGAAACGCAAACAAGCGTTATGGTTGCATATTTTGCAGGAGAATGATGTTTAAGATTTCGCAAAGAATTGCATTAAAAGAAAAATGCAGATATTTGGTTACCGGCGAAAATCTTGGACAGGTTGCAAGCCAGACTCTCGATAATATGGCGGCGGCGGACAGCGCAGTAAACATTCCTATTCTCAGACCTCTTTTGACTTATGACAAACAGGAAATTGTCGATGCTGCAAAAGAAATTGGAACTTATAATATATCTATAGAAAAGGGCATTTGCTGTCGTGCTGTTCCAAAAAGCCCTATAACAAAGGCAAAGATAGATATTATCCTATATGAGGAAAAAAAAGTTGATGTTAAAAAATTGTTGGATGATGCTGTTAAAAGCGCAGAAGTAATAGTTATTAATCCATAAATATTTAAAGAAAAAGTTTTCTCCGTTTCTTATTCATATTTTTTTATGTGATTGTAATATGGCGTTGAAAAAAGAAGAGATTGAATATATTCGAAGTGAACTAAAAAAATCAAAGCGTCCCTTAATTTTCTTTGATGACGACCCTGACGGTCTTGCATCATTTCTTTTGTTTTACAGATACAAAGGAGAAGGAAAAGGTGTTGTTGTTAAAAGCACTCCTGAGCTTGGAGATGATTTCCTTCGAAAAATTGATGAGTATCTGCCAGACATGATATTTATCTTGGACAAGCCAATGGTCTCACAAGACTTCATTGATGGATGCAAAGGCAAAAAGATAATCTGGCTTGACCACCACGTCCCACAAAAAATGAAGGGTGTTAAATATTTCAACCCGAGAGTTCACGACGATAAAGACAACAGACCAACAAGCTACTGGGCATATCAGGTAGTCAAGCAGGACTTGTGGATTGCGATGACTGGAATTGTTGGCGACTGGGCACTGCCGGATGACGCAGCCAAAAAATTCAAAAAAGATTTTCCAAAACTTTTGCCAAAAGAAATTGAAAAACCACAGGACGCATTATTTGGCACAAAAATCGGTAAGATTTCCAGAATGTTTTCTTTTCTTTTGAAGGGAAGAACAACTGATGTTAACAAAGCAGTGAAAATATTAACAAGAGTTAAGTCGCCAAACGAACTTTTGATTCATGAATCTCCAAGAACTAAGCTTTTATTCAAATGGTTTACGCCCATGGAGCATGAGTACCGAAAAATGTTATCAGAGGTTGACACAAAAGATAAAAAAATGATTCTGCACATATACGGCGAGACTAAAGTCAGCTTTACAGCAGATATCTCCAACGAGTTGCTATATAAGTATCCTGACAGAATCATAATTATTGGACGCGAAAAGAACGGTGAGATGAAGCTTTCTTTTCGTTCGACAAAGGTTGCGCTTCCGCCAATCATTAAAAAAGCACTTGATGGCGTTGAGGGCTATGGCGGGGGGCATACTAATGCGTGCGGCGGCAACGTGAAAAAAAAGGATTTTGACAAGTTTATTTCACAGTTCAAAAAGCAGCTGAAATAGCGAAACTTATAAAAACGCATTCGTTTTACCCCGAATTCTATTTGGTGAGTGGTTATGATTAAAAGCCTAAAAAAAATAATGCAAAAAAAGCACAAAAAAGCACTCTACTACTGGGCTGGCTACGGCGAAAACCCGCTCAAAAACCAAGGCATTCTAGATTTTAAGAAGTGAGATTGATTTTAAGGTTATAATAACCTTTTTATATATCCAGTTAATGAGTATTATTCTAATGAAGAATTTGGTGTTTATTCCAACTTATTGGACTTTTGAAGGTCAAAAAGAACAAAGTGTGTTTGACCACCCAACCATTACAACCAAACAGGATACTCTTGGTAGAACCCTTAGGAGTTTCCAAGAAAAAAAAATAGGTTATGATGTGTTAATAATCCCTTCTCAAACTCATAAAAATGTGACTGCAAAAGTAAAAAGAATTGCTGCCAAGTATCCAAGAGTTGAGTCTCATGTTTTTGATGAAGAGGATTACCAAAAAATAATGAGAAAGTTAAGAAATCTTAATGCTTCAAAAGAATTTATTTTACAAACAAACCTGACAGACTACCCTGGAATTAGAAACATGGCATTGCTTTATGCATTAATCAATAATTATGAAAACATCCTTATGATTGATGATGACGAAATAGTCGAAGATGATAATTATTTCTTAAAAGCAACTGAAGGAATTGGAAAGATGATAAGAGGAGAAAAATTACTTGGAAAAACAGGGTATTACATACAACCAACAGGAACTTATAAGATGGAACAAAAAAATCCAGAAATCAGAAAGTTTTGGCTTAAAGAAACATATTTGAATGAAGCAGTAAAAAAAGCTATCTATCATAAAAGTCGTTACAACAAAACAACGATTGCCCTTGGTGGCAACATGATCTTAAACAAAGAACTGTTTTCTAATGTTCCTTTCGATCCATACATAACTCGTGGAGAAGATATTGACTATCTAATGAATGCAAAGCATTTCGGCTATCAATTCTTAATGGACAATCAACTAAAAATAACTCACAAGCCTCCAAAAAGAATAACACCATATTGGACCAAACTTCGACGTGATATTTACAGATTTATTTATTTAAGAGAAAAACTTAATGTATTAAATCTCAATATTGAACATACAGCACCGTATCCAGGCCATTTCCTTGGAAAAAACTTGAAATATAAGATAATAAAAACTAATGAAAGATATGCAGAGTATTGCATAAACAAAAAAGATATCCGCAATTGTAAGGAGTATTTAACAAATAACACCAAAATAATCACGGATGCACAAAAACATGCCACGAAAAACACTAAGAAATACTTTACATTCCAGAAGGAATGGGTTAAGATTGCAAAAAAGTTGTGAGGCATAAGTAATAAGAAATATTTAAAAAACAAACGTAAGATTTAAAAAACAAACGTAAGAAGAAAACATGATGAAAGAAAAAATAACAGTATGCATCCCGACATACGGAAAAAGGATCAGAAATCAATTAATAGTTGCAAGAACACTAAATAGCCTTTTAACTCAGCCTCTTGAGAAGTTTAGAGTAATCTTGTTTAATACAACAAATCCTTTCGATGAAAAAGTCAATTTTGGTTTGAATAAGATTGTTGACAGATTCAAAGAACATTTTGAGATAATGCTTGTAAATTCTATGGATTTAGAATACCTACAGAATTTTCTTGTAAACAAAGATTTTAATGGTATTACACCCAACATCAATCTTGAGGGGTATTCAAATTTTAGAAATGCTATGCTAATTGTTGCAAATATTCTAAAGTCAAAGATAGTATTAATGATTGATGATGATGAAATCGTTGAAGAAAAGAACTTCATTGACAAAGCAGGTGAATTTATCGGTTCAAAATACAAAAAAAAGGCTATTTTAGGAAAAACAGGATATTATTTGTATGACAAGATGGGTTACAAATTAACTCAGCAAAGCCCTGCAACAAGAAGACTTTGGCTTAAAGAAACAGCAATTAATGAAGCACTTGGAAAACTAGTAAAAAGCAAACAGCGTATTAATGAAACAACTATGGCCTTTGGCGGGATTCTTGTTTTGCATAACGCCCTGTACAGAAAAATACCCTTTGACCCGCATATTTTAAGAGGAGAAGACACCGATTATGCTATGAACGCAAAACAATTTGGATTTAATTTTGTATTTGATAATAAGTTTAGAATAAGGCATAGACCCAGCAAGAAACCAATTCATTATTCTGAAAAGCTTAAGCAGGATATATTCAGATTTATTTATGTACGTGAGAAGCTGAATTATTTCAATAAGATAGAAATAAAGTCTCTTGAACCTTATCCTGCAGCGTTTTTGAAAGAGGATATTGAATACAGGTCTGTAACTACAACTATTAATTACGCTAAAAGGGCACTTAGAAGAAGAGAGTATGAGTATTACAAAATGTATTTTGAAAATGTGAAGATTATTTTTACTGATGCTAAAATGCAAGCAGTAATCAATGCGCCAAAATACTTTTCTTTCCAAAAGAAGTGGGCTAAATTCATGCAGGAAATTCCTAAGTTTACTAAATTAAGAAAACACTTCAACAGGTTCTAAAATTTCAATCCGGACGCGCCTTTCATTCCTTTGCTTTGGAGTTTTTTCATCATTTTCTGCATGTCTTTTTCTGAAGTCTTGCCTTTAAACATTTTCATCATTTTCTTGGACTGTTTGTATTGTTTAAGAAGTTCTCTTACTTCGCTTGTTTTTCTACCACTTCCTTTTGCGATTCTCTCAATCTTTGACGCTGAGATTATTTCTGGCTCTTCAAGCTCTTTTTTTGTGCAACTGTTCATTATGTGCTTCCAATTATCAAGTTTCCCTTCCTGCACTTTGAGTGCGTCTTTTGGAATTTTTAGGCTTCCCATGCCTGGAATCATCTCCATGACTTTTCCAAGGGGACCCATTTTGCTCATTGTCTGCATTTGCTCGTGTAAGTCGATTAAGTTAAATTCTCCTTTTAAGAATTTTTTGCCCAGGTCTTTTGCATCCTCTTCTGAAATCGCGTCTTTTGCTTTTTCAAGGAGTGCTTCTAAGTCTCCCATGCCAAGTATTCTGCCTACAAATCCTGGAGGGTTAAATTCTTCAATGTCATCGACTTTTTCTCCTACACCTATGAATTTGACTTGTGATTTTGTCACAGCGCATGCAGCTAGCGCGCCTCCTCCTTTTGCTGTTCCGTCAAGTTTTGTGATGATAACTCCTGTAACACCGCATGTGTCGTGAAATGCTTGTGCTTGTTTTTGGACAGCTTGGCCTACGTCTGCGCCTATCACAAGCAAGTTTTCGTCTGCTTTCACTGCTTTGTGAAGCTTGTTAAGCTCTTCGATTAAGTCATCTGAGAGCGCGTCTCTTCCTGCTGTGTCTATGATAACTAAATCATATTTTT
Source organism: Candidatus Woesearchaeota archaeon (assembly GCA_018221175.1). Taxonomy (GTDB): domain Archaea; phylum Nanobdellota; class Nanobdellia; order Woesearchaeales; family BM511; genus JAAOYE01. The sequence goes on along the minus strand of JAAOYE010000018.1, from coordinate 199 downwards.
TTAGTTCTTTTTCATATTTCTTGTAGATTTTCACAGGATTTTTTTCTTTTTTTTCTCCAAAGAACTGAGTCTTTGTCTTTTTAGCCAACTGTTCTAGTTGTTCGTATGCTGCCGGCCTCCATGTATCTGTTTGCATAACAGCAACTTTTGCCCCTCTTTTTTGATAGAATTTTGCCAGTTTCCCAGCTGTTGTAGTCTT
>JAAOYE010000116.1 GCA_018221175.1 Candidatus Woesearchaeota archaeon | reverse complement strand
TTTCTTTCAATCATAATTTCCATTATGAATCTTATTCCAATTCCTAAGTCAAATAAAGACTTATCCATAATAGCCTTATTGTACCAATCTATATCCAAATCACCATTTTCCTTGGCATACTCAATAAGCTCTTTTGGTAATATTGAATGATTAACGACTAAGTATTCCGGTTGGATAGATGAGTTTACGAATTTTATATGACCTGCATAAAAATCAAATTTTTCCATCACAGTCTGTTCTCCATTTGATAAATCTTTAATAACTTTTGGGTCAAATCCAGACAAATACCTTTCTAAACTGCTCATTTTTCTAAGATCTCCATTTAATGCATTAGGTGCTCTTTTTCTAATGTCAGATAGAACATCCTCTTTTGTAAAACCTTTATATTTTCCCAAAAACAATATTAATTCTACAGGTTCCTCTCGTAACTCATTTCCTAACCAAAGCCACTGTTTATCATCTTTTAAATAAAGTATATTCTCTGCAAACGGTTTAAATTCCTGTATTGAAATAGCAGATTTCATTCTTAAATTAAAAAAATATTTGATAATTATAAATCTTTCTATTTGTGACTACTTCAAAATACTAAAGAAAGTTATATAAAGAATCTGAATCGAATTTAGTGTATGATTGATTTAGCTTTGATTTTGGGAACATCTGCAGGAATCTTGACTACTTCATCAATGATTCCGCAAGTCTTTAGAATTATTCAGCGAAAAGAAACAAAAGATATCTCTTTATTGATGTTTTTGTCGCTTGCAATAGGCATTTTTATATGGTTTGTTTATGGAATAATAATCAACCAAATCCCCATAATAATATTTAACGCTATAAGTTTTATTCTAGCTTCAATTATTATTGGCTTTAAGATTAAGTATGGTTAAGAATCATCTTAAAAATTTTAGCCATAGTTTAACATCAATTTTATTTTCAGCTGGAATACCTTTCTCTTTTAAAGATTTTACTGGCCAAGGAACCCCTGAAATCGCAAGAAATTTTGTGTCTAACCCTTCATTGTTTATCTGCTGTACTGCTTCGTATATATCTACTGCTGCATCAACACTATCAGTTTTAGGGTGTCCTAAATTTGCATCCATCATTACTCTGGAATATTCAGCATTAGATAATTCTTCTATTAATTCTTCTTCTGTTGATACTCTTACTGCCCTATATCCTTCTAATTCACAAATATCTGCAAGGTTTTCTAATAAAAATCCATCATGAAAGCCTAATAAAATCTTTTTCTCTTTATATTTACTCATAGAATCACTTCTTATTCTTTTTAGCAACTGCCTTTTTCTTTGCTGCTGGCTTCATTTCTTCTGCAGGAACTTCAGTAAAGTAGTCGATAACTCCATCAATAGCTTGTTTGAAAAGCTTGCCTTCATCCTTATTAGCTGCTTTTTCTTTTTTAGAAGGTTTAGGAATTTTTGGAAGCTTTTTTGGAGCCGGTTTAACGGCACTAGTAGAGTTTCTACTTTGTGCTGCTTTTTTTACTGAAACAACTCTTGATTTTTCTTTCTTTTTCTTTGAAGCCGCTCTTTTTCTAGCTTGTTCTATTTTCCTTTTTTCAGCAAGAGCTTTCTTGTCAAACCGAATCTTTACATTGACTTTGTCAAAAGTCTTTGAAACATCATTAAGCTTATCCTTAACATCCTTTGCGTCTGCTTTTAGCTTTTTTAGGTCTTTTAGTGTTTTTTCTGTTCTTGTGATTCTTGCTTTTGTTTTGCCTGCTTCAGTGTTTTTAAAAGCTGCATCTTCAATTCTTTTTATCTCCTTTAGAACATAATCAAAGTTTTTCTTCACATCACCCATTGCTTTTGTGTAGTCTTTTTGAACAACTATTTTTTCATTCATAGACTTTATATTCTTGTCATATACTTCCTTAAGAACAAACTGTAATTTTAGCTTTTCAACATCAATTCTTGAGTTTTCAAGCTTTTTGTTTTTCTCATTTAGATTTGCTGCAAGCAGTATGATCTTGTCAAACTTTTCATTAATATCCTTAATTTGATTTTTCCTTGCTTCGCTTTGTTTTACTGCTTTGTATACAGGCAGAAGCTTTGAGTTTAAATCCTTTTTTTGTACTGCGGAATTCTGCAGTCTTGAAACTTCATTTTTTAGAACTGATAGTTTTTCATTATATTTTTCTTCCAAAGCTTTTTTTAGCTCTGCTCTTTTTTGTGCTTCTGCTTCTTGAGCATATAGATGCGATTCTTTTAGTTTTAAGATATCCCTCTTTACATGTGAGAATGATTTTTCCAAGATTTTGTTCAAATGCGAAAAGTCCATTTTTTACCCCCTTACTTACTAATAAGTAGTGAAGTGAACTTTTGGTTATATATAAAACTAACGGTTTTTCTAGGTGAACTTTTCCATGTTCTCTTCGAGTGCTTTTATTCCTGGAAGTGTTTTTCCTTCTAGAAGTTCAAGTGATGCTCCTCCGCCTGTAGAAACATGAGTGAACTTGTTTTCTAGGCCAAAGCTTCGAATAGCGCTTGTAGTGTCTCCGCCACCCACAATTGATACAGCCCCAAGAGTAATGATAAACTCTGCGATTTCTTTTGTTGCTTTGCCAAATGGCTTTGTCTCAAACTTGCCCATAGGACCGTTCCAAATAATTGTTTTAGCAGTTGAAAGTATCTCTTTGAAGTTGGCCACTGTTTTTTCTCCAACGTCCAGTCCTATGAATTCTTCTGGGATTTGGTCTATTGAAACAGTCTTATTCTCTACCCCTTCACTAATCTCGTGTGCAACCACAACATCCTCTGGCAAAACAATTTTTTCATTTCCCAAATATTTTTTTGCTGTCTCTATTGACTGCTCATCCAAAAGCGAGTTTCCAATTTCCAGTCCTTTTGCTTTGAAAAACGTGAAGATTATCCCGCCGCAAAGAAGTATTTTGTCGACTTTTTTTAAAAGCTCTTCAATCAAAGCTATTTTGTCTTTTACTTTTGCAGCGCCAAGAATAGCAATTATTGGCGTCTGCGCATCCGTTATGTTTAGTGCTTCTATCTCTTTTTTTAGCTGAATCCCGGCGCATGAAGGCAGATATTTTTGTATTCCTGTAATTGATGCGTGGTCTCGATGACTTACTGCAAATGCGTCCAAAACAAATATGTCTCCAATGTTTGCAAGCTTTTTTGCAAAATCCTCTGAATTTTCTTTTTCACCAGAATGAAATCGGAGATTTTCCAATAAAACAAATTTATGCGTTTCTAATGTGTCCAACTCGATGCAGTCGTCAAATTTCAATACTTCTTCGCCCAATAGTTCTGAGAGCTTTTTGCCAACACCGGTTGTTCTCAAAGCTTCAACAACCTCTCCTTTTGGTCTGCCTATGTGGCCAATTATGATTATTTGCTTTGCGCCTTTTTCTTTTAAGTATTTTAGTGTCGGAATTGCTTTTTGAAGACGAAAATCATCCTTTACACCTCCGTCCTCATCCAAAGGTACGTCCATGTCTATTCTGACAATTACTTTCTTTCCTTCAAAATCCATGTTTTCAAGAGTGCGGAACATACTGCATTTCAAGAATTAATCATTTATATTATTATCCCATCAGCTTGATGATGTCAATCATTCTGTTTGAGTATCCCCATTCATTGTCATACCAGGAAATGATTTTGACAAACTTGCCGTCAACAACGTGTGTTAGCTGTGAGTCAAATATAGAGCTGTGTGTATTTCCGATAATATCTGTAGAAACTAATGGGTCTTCTGAATATTC
>JAAOYE010000115.1 GCA_018221175.1 Candidatus Woesearchaeota archaeon | reverse complement strand
TGCTTCTTTGGTTTCTGCTTCTGGTTCTTCAGTTGCTTCTTTGGTTTCTGCTTCTGGTTCTTCAGTTGCTTCTTTGGTTTCTGGTTCAGCTTCTGGTTCAGCTTCTGGTTCTGCTTCTGGTTTCTCTGCTTCAGGTTCTTCCTCTGCTGCTTCTTTGGTTTCTGCTTCTGGTTTCTCTGCTTCAGGTTCTTCCTCTGCTGCTTCTTTGGTTTCTGCTTCTGGTTCTTCAACTGGAGCTTCTTCTGGTTCAGGTGCTGGAGCACTTGAAGCGTCACCTTCTGCAACGTTTTGAGCCTGTTTTCCTTTCTCAGTTTCTACAGCATCAAAAGTTACAGGGTCGTTTTCTTTTAGAAAAACACCGTCTGGCACTTGTGAATAGTGCACAAAATAGTCGTTGTCATCATCTCCTTTTACAAAACCATATCCTTTCTTTTGGTTATACCATTTAATTGTTCCATTCATTCTTTTACTCCTCCTAATATACTATTTGAAAAGCCAATAGGTGTCTTGACTTCCCTACTTTAGCACTAAAAACTTAAAACTTGTTTTTAAATGTTTGGTTTATTGCTAAATATTACAATATTTATAGTGGGTAATTCATAACCTTTATTAATAACTCATAATTCTTTTTGATTATGCCAAAGGATTCAATGACCTACAAAGATGCCGGCGTTGATATCGAAGCAGGCAGCGAAGTGGTCAAACGAATCAAAAAGCATGTCAAAAGAACATTTGATTCTAATGTTATTACAGATATTGGCGGATTTGGAGGTCTTTTTAATTTTGAAAAAGACAAATACAAAAACCCGATACTTGTTTCAGGAACTGACGGTGTTGGAACAAAGCTAAAAATCGCGTTTTTGATGGACAAGCATGACACTGTTGGACAAGACCTTGTTGCGATGTGTGTAAATGACATAATAGTCTCAGGTGCTAAGCCATTGTTTTTCCTTGATTATCTTGCAACAGGCAGGGTAGAGCCAAAAAAGCTTGAAAAAGTCGTGAAAGGAATTGCAGATGGATGCAAAATAGCAGGATGTGCACTTCTTGGCGGCGAAACAGCAGAGATGCCGGACTTCTATCAACAAGGAGAATATGACCTGGCAGGGTTTGTAGTTGGCGTCGTGGACAAAGATAAAATAATTGACGGCAAAAATATCAAAGCAGGCGACGTTGTTATAGGCATTGCATCGTCAGGTCTTCACTCAAATGGCTATTCTCTTGTAAGAAAACTCTTTTTTGAAAAGATGAAGCTAAAAGTTACAGACAAAGTCAAGGAATTAAACGCAACGCTAGGTGAAGAACTTCTAAAACCAACAAAGATATACGCAAAAACAATTCTAAAACTTATTGAAGAGTTTGAAATAAAAGGGATAGCGCACATCACCGGCGGCGGACTCACAGAAAACATGCCAAGAATCCTGCCCAAAGGAGTGGGTGTTGAGATAATTAAAGAATGCCAGAGGGTGCCTACAATATTTAGGCTTATTAAAGACAATGCTAACCTTGACTGCAACGAGATGCACAAGACTTTTAACATGGGCATTGGCATGGCACTTGTAGTGAATGACTCTGATAAAGACAAAGTTGTAAAAAGATTAAAGGATTTTGGAGAAGAATCTTTAGTTATAGGAAAAATAGTTAAAGGAGAAACAAAAGTTAGTTATGCATAATGGCAGGCGCACTTGTTCATATAGGTGTTGGGGTTCTCTTGGCTTTAATTGTACACTTTATTCATTTCAAATTTGAATATTCTATTGCAATTTTTATTGGAGGCCTTTTGCCTGATGTCATAAAGTTTGGGTTTACTGCTATAAAACAGATTACTTTAAACATTTTTAAGATTCAGCAGGACAGCTTTTACATGATGCTCTCAGATGTGACTTCGTCATACACAGTGTGGTTTACACTTGGCTTTTTTGTTTTTACAACAACAGTTTTCTTGTTTCACTATCATTATATTAAGAAGAAAGGAATGGAAGAATACGACAAACTCTACATCTTTCTTTTGATTGGAATAATTGTGCACTTAATCCTTGATACTTTGATAATAGAGACAAATCCATGGCTTTTTTAATGTAAAAATTTATAAATATCCATAAATGTCTGCTCATATGGATAAAATCATAGTTCTTGACTTTGGAGGCCAGTATGCACATCTAATCGCAAATCGAATTAGGCGTCTTGGCGTATATTCAGAGATAAGGCCAGCAAACACAAAAATTTTCAAACCTGAAGAAGTTAAAGGAATAATTCTTTCAGGAGGACCGCAAAATATTTCTGAGGATGACAATTTAAAGTGCGACCCAGAAATTTTTAATCTAAACATTCCAGTTCTGGGAATCTGCTATGGCCATCAACTAATAGCGCACATTCTTGGCGGACAAGTAGCAAGAGGTGAAACTAGAGAATATGGTAAAGCAGCAATCAACGTCAAAAACAAAGAAAAACTCTTTGACAATATCAAAGACTTGGAGATAGTTTGGATGAGTCATGGCGACTATGTTTCAAAACTGCCAAAAGGTTTTGAAATAACAGCATCAACAGAAGACTGCGAAACTGCGGCTGTTGCAAACTTTGAAAAAAATATATATGGACTTCAATTCCACCCAGAAGTAACCCACACAAAAAGTGGCATGAAAATCCTTGAAAACTTCATCTATAACATATGCAACTGTAAAAAATCATGGGATATGAAGGAGTTCATAAAAAAAGAGATTGAAGAGATCAAACAAGTTGTAGGGAACAAAAAAGTATTTCTACTAGTCTCTGGGGGGGTTGATTCAAGCGTATGCTACGCTTTATTAAACAAGGCTCTAGGTCCAGATAATGTGTATGGGCTTCATGTTGACAACGGGTTTGTAAGAAAAAACGAATCAAAACAAGTCGAAGAATCTTTTAGAAAAATCGGCTTTGCAAACTTCCATGTAGTTGATGCATCGCAGGAGTTTTTAAATGCAGTAAAAGAAGTCTATGACCCTGAGCAAAAAAGAATGGTTATTGGCGAAAAATTCATTACAGTACAAGACGCAGAAACAAAAAAACTAAATCTTAACCAAAAAGATTGGATTTTAGGACAAGGCACTATTTATCCAGACACGATTGAGACTGCAGGGACAAAAGACGCTGCATTAATAAAAACACATCACAACAGGGTTGAAGCTGTGCAAAAACTAATTGTGCAGGGAAAAGTTATTGAGCCAATAAAAGACCTCTATAAAGATGAAGTAAGACGGGTTGGGGAAATGCTTGGACTGCCTCATGAATTTGTGTATCGACACCCCTTTCCAGGTCCAGGTCTTGCAGTAAGATGTTTATGCGCACAAGAAGAATACGAAGTTGAGAATTACACAGCAAATGTTGTGTCACAAATAGCAGAAAAATACGGTTTAAAATCAAAAGTTTTGCCCATAAAATCAGTTGGCGTTCAAGGGGACGTGAGAACATATGCGCATCCAGCAGTTATTATTGGAGATGAGAATTGGGATTCACTTGAAGATGTTTCTACGAGAATAACAAACGAAGTCTCTGATGTCAACAGGGTTGTTTGGCATATTGCAGGCAAGCTTAATAATCCAAAGATAAAAAAAGCATATTTAACCAAGGAAAGAATTGATTTATTAAGAGAAGCAGACCAGATAGTTTCAGATTACCTTCATGAGAACAACATTTATGATGATATCTGGCAGTTTCCAACAGTGCTTATCCCAATATCTTTTAAAGGCGGAGAATCAATTGTCTTAAGGCCGGTTGATTCAATGGAGGCGATGACTGCAAGCTTTTCAAAACTTGATGTGAATCATGCAAAAGCAATTGCAGAAAAAATCTTGGCGCTTAAAGGTATTGATGCAGTCTTCTATGACATCACAAACAAGCCGCCAGGAACAATCGAGTGGGAGTAAGACTAAAACTTCAGTTTCTTAATTCTCTTCACAGCTTCAATTGTTTCGTCTTTTTTTCCAAAGCCTGAAAATCTAACAAAGCCTTCACCAGCCGGCCCAAAGCCACTTCCCGGCGTGGTCACAACAAAAGCTTCATTTAGAATCTTTTCAAAAACATCCCAAGATTTTTGTCTTGGAAAGTGCGCCCAGATGTAAGGTGTGTTGTCGCCACCAAACGTTTTTATTCCCATGGAGTCAAGCGTTTCTTTGATAACCCTTGCGTTTTCCATGTAGTAATTAATTGTGTCCTGCATTTCTTTTTGGCCTTCATCATCAAGTGCAGCAAGCCCGCCAAACTGAGATATATTAGAAGCGCCGTTGAAAAGTGTTGTCATTACCCTGTTCCAGTCTTTATTCACAGAAAAGCCGTCGTCAAACTTCAGCTTTTTTGGTACAACTGTCCAGCCAAGCCTAACACCAGTAAAACCTGCCGGCTTTGAAAATGAGTTGACTTCGATTGCGGCTTCTTTTGCACCTTCAATGTCATAAATAGTTTTTGGCAAACTCTCATCCTTGATAAAAAAATTGTATGCCGCGTCAAATATTATTATGGATTTGTTTTTCTTTGCAAAATTCACAATCTCTTTAAGCTGCTTTTTAGTAGCGCAAGCCCCTGTCGGGTTGTTTGGAGAACAGATATATATTAAATCAGTTTTGGGTAAGTTTTCTAAATCAGGAAAAAAGTTGTTTTCTGGAGTGCATACCATGTATACAAGATTGTTAAACTGCTCTTTAGACTTGTCATAGTCTCCAGTGGTGCCTGCAATAACTGAGCCGTCAACATAAACAGGGTAGGAAGGGTCTTGCACTGCAATTGAAACATTTGGTCCAAATAAAACTTGAAGCCTTGCAATGTCGCATTTTGATCCGTCTGTTACAAAAACTTCATCAGGGCTTATTTTCCCATTGTATATTTTATTAGAGATCTTTTCTCTTAAATCTATCATTCCTTGTTCTGCACCGTATCCAGAATACATGGGGTGTGTGCCAAGGCCTTTTGCTTTGTCAACAAGTCCTTGGGTTATATATGGATTTATTGGAAGTGTTGTGTCTCCAACACCAAGACTAATAATTTTCTTGTCAGGATTTTTTTCTTGTGCTTTTGTTCTTCTTCTCCCAATCTCTGGGAAGAGGTATCCATCCTGCAGCTTTGCAAAATTTGGGTTTCTTTTAACCATAAACTAAGAAAATTTAGGTTTTTTTATAAAAGTTACTGTTCACGAAAGGGACCAGCTAACTTGTAAAAAGGAGAAGGTTTCATATTATCTCTCATTACAGAAACAACTAACGGCATATACTTTGTACTTAGGTTATGCATTTCCAATTCGCTCATTGCTGAATAATATTCTTCAGGAGCTATCTCTATATCTAAGATTTCTAAGATAGAACTTCTCAATTCTTGATATTTGAGGGTTGTCCTTTTAGCATTTATGTCATCTAAGAGAAGACAAATTGCTTGACTTTCCTTTGGGAAAGCCGACATTAATCTTACTCCATTAATTGGCGGAAGACCCACAGATTCTGCATAAGCTATACCTGCAGAAATTTGAGCCTCATTTAATTGTTTTCTATATCCATAACTTGCTGCGTACATTAGTTCTCTTTCTGTTGATTTGCTTGAAAATGGCTTAACAACTTTGGGAATATCATGGTCCTTTTTTTTATTTTCAGATATATATCTTAAAATCCTGTTTAATAATCTTCTTTGGTCGTCGGCAACAACTTGTTCTGTATCTCTTTTCTCATAAATTCTTTTTAATGCATCAAATACATCTAAGCACTCATCAATATCGGTGGTATTTAGATTTAATTCTCTTTGCATAAAACTTAATTCGGTTTTTACCATTAGATGTATATCATCATCTTGTTCAAATTTTCGAATCCTTTCGCCAATTTGATTGTCCATACATGGATTATTGTAAAAACAATATATAAACTTTTCTCTTTTAACCACCTAGAAGTAACAATTAATGTTTGAAATCAACTTTGCATATAAATTGGTCGTTCCATGTTTTTCTTAATCTTTTAATCCGTTCTTCAAACCTGGAAACAGCCTGTCCTTTATTCTTAAGATAGATAATAATTTCTTCTGCACTCAATAGTGTTCTTCTTCGATTAAACTCTGTACTTCTAAAAAACATGTTTTCTAAATCCATTAATAAAAATTCACATACTTGTCCTTTGCATACATCGCTTAAATTCTTCACGTATTCTTTCATCACAAAAACCCTTTTAATTTATCAAAATCAAGTGTTGCAAAATAATCATCAACAGTCTCGGCTCTCCTAATCTGCACGACGCTTCCGTCTTCTCTAAGCAAAAGCTCAGCTGATTTCAACTTCCCGTTATAGTTGAATCCCATAGCATACCCATGCGCGCCTGATTGTCTAATAACAAAAATATCGCTGCGTACTATTTCTGGAAGTATTCTATCAATTGCAAACTTGTCATTGTTTTCACATAGGCTACCAGTCACATCATATTTATGAGTAAGTTCATCATTTTCTTTACCTAAAACAACAATGTGGTGATATGCTCCATAAAGCGCTGGTCGCATATTATTTGCCATACATGCATCAAGACCTACATAATCCTTATACGTATTTTTTATGTGCCTAACAGTAGAAACTAGATACCCATAAGGTCCTGTTATCATCCGTCCGCATTCCATTACTATTTTTAGACCGTCAAGACCGTTTTTGACAACGATTTCGTCATAAACTTCTTTCATTTGTGAAGAGAGATATTCTAAATCTACTGGTTTGTCTTCTGGCTTATGGGGGATGCCAATACCTCCTCCAAGATTTACAAATTCTATGTCAACATCAACTTCTTTTTTTATGTCTACAACCAGTTCAAAAAGCATTTTTGCTGTGTCAACAAAATATGCAGGGTTAAGCTCGTTTGAGATAACCATGGTGTGAAGCCCAAATCTTTTAACACCCTTTTCTTTAGCTATCTTATAAGCTTCAAATAATTGCTCGTGGGTCAACCCATATTTCGCATCTTCTGGGTTTCCAATAAATCCGGCGTGTTCTCTTGCTCTTGCAGAACCAGGATTGTATCTAAAGCAGATAAGATCGGGAATACCGGCAGATTTTTCCAGAAAATCAATGTGGGAGATATCATCAAGGTTGATAACAGCACCAAGTTCCTTTGCCTTAACAAATTCTTCTGTAGGCGTGTCGTTTGAAGTAAACATGATGTCTTCGCCAACAGTGCCGATTTTTTCTGAGAGTATAAGTTCAGGCAACGAACTGCAGTCAGTACCCATGCCTTCTTCTTTAAGAATCTTTAATAAGAACGGGTTTGGATTTGCTTTTACAGCAAAATAGTTCTTAAAGCCAGGAACCCAAGAAAAAGCCTTGTTCACATGCTTTGCGTTTTCTCTAATTGCTTTTTCATCATAGATGATAAAGGGGGTTGGGTGTGTCTTTATGATTTGCTCTATCTGTGTCTTTGTAAAAGGGAGTTTATTCATATCCATCTTAACTAAATCTATTTTTTGCAACAACTTCTGCGATTTGCACAGCGTTAAGCGCTGCGCCTTTAAGGATTTGGTCGCCGCAAACAAAGAACTCAAGACCGTTTTTGCCAAAAACAATGTTTTGCCTGATTCTGCCAACTTCAACATCATATTTTTCTGTTGCGGTAAGAGGCATAGGATAAACATTATTTTCTATATCGTCCTTTACAACAATACCTTTTGTTTCTTCAAAGATCTTTTTGACTTCATCAACACTCACAGGATTTTCTGTTTCAACAACAATTGACTCACTATGTGCCCTCATTGTAGGAATTCTCACAGCAGTGCAGGATATTGGAATGCTCTCATCGCCAAAGATTTTTCTTGTCTCCCACGTGACTTTCATCTCTTCCTTAGTATACGCGTTTTCCTGAAAATCATCAATATGTGGAATCAAGTTGAATGGGATGGGGTATGCAAAGATATCATTCTCAACTCTTTTGCCGTCAAGATAATTCTTGGTCTGCTCTTCAAGCTCTGCCATGCCGCCATTTCCAGCGCCTGAAGTCGCTTGATATGTTGAGACAATAACCTTCTTTAGCCCGAAATTCTTGTAAATCTGATAAAGTGGGATCGCAGCAATCGCTGTTGTGCAGTTAGGGTTTGCAATAATCATTGAATCCTTGATAACATCTGCATTGATCTCAGGTATAACTAAAGGTATTTCTTTTTCATATCTAAAAGCAGAACTGTTGTCAACAACAACACACCCTGCTTTTGTGGCTTTTTCTGCGTTTTCTTTTGACCATCCACCAGAAATTGCAAAAAACGCCAAGTCTAATTCTTTAAAGTCGCAGTTGTCAGCATTTTCTATTGTGATTTCTCCAAAAGGAGTTTCTTGCTTTTTTCCTTCGCTTCTTATAGAAGCATAAAGCCTCAGTTTTTCTATAGGGAAGTCTCTTTGTGCAAGAACCTGTATGAGTTCATGGCCCACGCTTCCAGTAGCACCTAAAATTCCAACTCTAAGCTTTTTCATCTACAATAACTCCATCTCAACAAGTGTTTTTTTAAACTTCTCTTTGTTTTCCTCTGACATTTCGCACATTGGAAGCCTGTACTCTTCTTCAATCATTCCTTTTAGTGCAAGTGCTAGCTTGATTGGTATAGGGTTTGTCTCTATAAACTCCGCTTCAAAAAACGGCTGAAGTCCAGCATCTAATTTTTTAGCTTCTTCCATGTATCCATCAAGCGCAGCTTTCACCATTTTACTCATCTTGTCTGGAATAAAGTTTGACGCTACGCTAATAACACCGTCTCCGCCTTCTTTTATTAAGTCTAATGCGATGCCGTCGTCACCTGAAAGCACTGAGAAGTAATCCGGTTTTTGTGCTATCACATCTTTCATCTGGCTGATGTTTCCTGAAGCTTCCTTTACTGCAATAATGTTTGAGCAGTCTTTAATTAATCTAACAAGTGTTGGTGTCTCAACATTGACGCCTGTCCGCCCCTGTATATTATAAACGACCATAGGTATCTTTACAGCGTCAGCAACAGCTTTAAAATGTCTGTAGAGGCCTTCCTGCGTTGGCTTGTTGTAATAAGGGTTGACTATCATCACAGCATCAACGCCTGCCCCTTCAGCGTGCTTTGCAAGCATCATAGCAGTAGATGTGCTGTTGCTTCCAGCGCCAGCAACGACTTTCACTCGGCCATTTACAGCCTTTACTGTTTCTTCTACAACTTGTTTGTGTTCTTGTTCTGATAGTGTTGGTGACTCCCCGGTTGTTCCGCACGGAACGATTCCTGTAACTCCCCCCTTGATATTATATTCAATAAGCTCTTTGAATCTGTCAAAATCAATGCTTCCATCTTTTTTAAACGGCGTCACGATAGCAGTAAACACACCTTGTAATTTATCGCTCATTTTTATTTGCCCCCAAATACTGAGTCCATCATGTCATTTATTTCAAAAAATCCTTTTTTACCATTAACAAACTCTGCTGCCATAAGTGCGCCTTTGCCAAAACCTTCTCTTGTTCTAGCGCTGTGGCTAAGTGTGATTGTGTCTGAAGGGCTGTCAAGCACTATTTCATGGATACCCAGGATTTTGCCGCCTCTAATGCTTGCGAGATGAACTTCTGTCTCGTCAATTTTTCTTTCCATCATGTCATAAACAGCTTTTTTCTTTCTACTAACATTATTTAAGATGATGTCGCCAATCATCTTCATTGTGCCAGAAGGGCTGTCTGCTTTTTGGTTGTGGTGATACTCAACACCCATGATATCATACTCATCAAAATTATTAACAAGCTTTGACGCAGCCTCAATAATTCTAAAGTACATGTTCACTCCAATTGAGAAGTTCCCGCTCCATATGCATCCAATCCCTGATTTTTTCACAATATCCTCAACATCTTTCATCTTGTCATACCATCCCGTTGTTCCCACAACAACATTTTTCTTTAGCTCTGCATATTTTTCCATATTACTGACTAAAACATCTGGGTGTGTGAAGTCAATGCATACATCAGCGTCTTTTGTAGAGTCTTTATCTATTTCTTTAAAGTCAGCACTTGGTTCGTTTGGGTCAACTCTCGCAGTTATTTTGATGCCTTTTTCGTTTGCAAGGTTTTCAATCATCTTGCCCATCTTTCCATAACCAACAATAGCAATTTTCATGTGCACCACCTATTTGAAAAATTCGTTATAAATAGCATTAACTGCTGCGTCGCAGTCTTTTTTGTCAAGACCAAGAATCGTACTAATCTCAGAAGCACCCTGATTTATCATTTCAATATTAATCTTTTTCTTTGCTAATGCGCCTGTGATTCTTGAAATCACACCAGAAGCTGCTTTTAAGCTGTCTCCAACAACAGAGATTAGGCATTTGTCATATTCAACAGTCACGTTATCCGGATGGAGTTCTTCCATTATCTTTTCTTTTATTTTTTCAACCAGTTCTTTGTCAAGCTGCGTCTGGTCAAGTATGACAGAAACACTGTCGATTCCAGAAGGGCTGTGCTCATAAGAAATCTCTTCTGATTCAAATATTTCTAAAAGGCGCCTTCCAAATCCAACTTCTTTGTCCATCATAAGCTTTTCAACATTAAACACGCAAAAATCGTTTTTTGCAGCTACGCCGATGATGGGTGTCTTGGTTAGTTTTCTTTTATTTGCAATAAGTGTTCCTTTTTCTTTTGGGTTGTTGGTGTTTTTAATCTTGATTGGGATTCCTCTTGTCATTGCAGGAATCATGGCCTCAGCGTGAAATACCTTAAAGCCCATGTATGCAAGCTCTCTAATTTCTTTGTATGTGATTTCTTTAATTTGCATCGGGGTTTTTACAACTTTTGGGTCTGCGTTTCTAATTCCGTCCTGGTCTGTCCAGTTTTCATAAACACTTGCCCCAACAGATGCTGCTAAAAGTGAGCCTGTAAGGTCTGAACCCCCTCTTGTAAACGTTGCGTATTTGTCAGTTTTTGTCATCCCATAAAACCCAGGAAACAAAAGAACTTCTTTAAGACCTCTAAGGTTTTTTCTGATGTTTTCATAGGATTCTTCAAGCACTCTCGCGTCGCCAAACTTTTGGCTTACATATAATCCAACTTCTTTTGGGCTTCCAAACCGCGACTCTATACCTATCCTGTTAAGATAGGCAGAAATAATCTTTGCGTTTGAGTACTCTCCCCACGATTTAATGTAATCCGCATAGTCTTTTTTGTTTTCTATTGGGAAATAAACCCTGTTTTTTAATTCATCCAGCATGCTTCCAGCAAAATCTTTTAATTCAAGATTTTCTCCAATTTCGTCATAAATTTCTTTGACTTTTTTAAATGTGAAGTCTGGAAACCGCTTTGATTCGTGAAACTCGTTTGCACATTCAATTAAAAGGTCGGTGACTCCTTTTGGCGCTGACGTGACAATTATTTTTCTTTTTTTGTCAGATTTGATTATTCCTGCAACTTTTTTTATCTGCTCAGAATTCGCTACTGATGTCCCCCCAAATTTGCACACAGTCATCCCAGTCATGGTTTTTCCACTTTCCATATGTGGGATTTAAATGTTCTTTATAAATTTTTCATGACTTTTAAGATAAAATTGAGTATTTATCCAGAATTAAGATATTTCTTTATTCTTTTTAGACCTTCTTCGATTTTGTCTATTGTTAGGGCGTAGCTAAGCCGTATTCTTGTTGGGTCTCCAAACCAGTCTCCAATATATGTTATGACTTTATGTTTTTTGTATAGTTCCCAGACAGTTTTTCTTGGGTTTTTTACCTTTGGAAATACATAGAACGCGCCTTCTGGCTTCCATAAGTCAAGGCCGATGTCACAAAGCCCTTCATAGATTATGTCACGTCTGTTTTCCCATATCTTTCTTTGTTTCTCAACAAAGGTTTTTGGAACTTTTAATGCTTCTACTGCCATTTCCTGAGCTAAGATGTTTGTGTTCATAGAAGCGTGGGTTTTTATGTCTATCGCGTTTTTTACAATGTTTTTATCGTTGGAGTATAGGTATCCTACTCTAAAGCCGCACATGCTAAATGTTTTTGAAAAACTGTTTATTGTAACAATGTGGTCGCCTGATAGCATATAGTTTTCTCTTTCATAGATTAAGTCTTTGTAGACTTCATCAGATATTATCACTTTTCCAAGGTCTTTGCAGATTTTCTCGATTTCTTTTAGTGTTTTTATTTCCTGGATTCTTCCTGTAGGGTTGGACGGGGAGTTTATGAGTATTGCTTTGCAGTCATGGATTTTTTGTTCAAAATCATCCATTTGGATTTTTCCCTTCACAGTTTCTGTGATTACTGGCTCTATGTGGTTAAACTTTAGCATTGGATCGTATGAATAGTAATATGGTCCATGAATTAGGATTTTATCTTTTGGTTTGCAGATGCTTCTAAATGTTAAGTCTAGTGCTTCTGAAGCGCCGTTTGTGACTACAAAATTGTTTTCATCAGCATCACCACATTCTTTTGAAAGGGCGTATCTAAGGGTTTGCTGTCCTTGGATAAGGCCGTAGCCAAATGCTTTGAAGTTTTTCATGGCGTCAAATATTTCTTGTGGGGGCGGTAAGTCAGGTTGTCCAGAGCCAAAACTAATGAGGCCGTTCCCCTGGACGCCAATGAAAATTGATGGACTTGATAGTTTATCAGACATATATATCACCATATAATTAACAAGTGAAACTATGAGAAATGAGTTATCCCGCCAGCGCGTCTAAGTCACCTGTCAAATAACTTTTCATGTGAATACTTTCTATCCTAACCCATATATAAATCTTGCCATAATTTTATATACAGAAATAGATTCTTTTGTTTTATGGACTTTCAAAAGATAAAAAGGGTAGAAAACCCAGACTTTTACCTGGACGTGGCTTTTAAAAGAGCAAAAAACAAGGCTGACCTTGCTAGAAGCGAAAGCAAGAAGATGAAGACACGGCTTTCAAAGTCAAAAAATATTGAGCTTCAAAGGCTTTCAGTTATCAAAGATACTTTGCAGTCTCACTTTGAAAAGATTGTAAAAAGCTTCCCTTCTCTTGATGATATGTCTGAATTCTATAAAGAAATGATAAAAAACACTCTTGACTATGCAACTTTAAAAAAATCACTTGGCGCAGTAAACAGCGCAAAACTAGTTACAGGAGACATCTTTAGAGTGTATGATAGAAAAATAAAGAGGTGCCAGGATCTTAAGAAAATTAATGATTATCGCCGTGAATACTATGGGAGAATATCTTCGATTCCTAAAAGAATCAAAAAAGAGCTTTCTTATTTAGAAAACGCTCGAAAAACCATGAGAAAATATCCAAATATAAAAGAAGGGATGCCAACAATTTGCATCGCGGGCTTTCCAAATGTTGGGAAGTCTACACTTCTTGCTAAACTTACAACTGCAAAGCCGGAAATAAACAAATATCCCTTCACTACAAAAGGTGTGAATGTTGGATACATGGAGCAAAAGTATGACAAAGTTCAGTTTGTAGACACACCTGGGACGCTAAACCGGTTTGACAAGATGAACTATATTGAAAAAATCGCCTATCTTGCTATGAAGTATGTTGCTGACAAAATAGTCTATGTTTTTGACTTAACAGAAGAATATCCTCTAAAAGACCAGGAAAAGCTTCTAAAAAGAGTCAAGGGGCTTGACAAAGAAGTTGTTATTTATTTATCCAAAACAGATATTCTTAATAAGAAGATTGTTGATGAGTTTACAAAAAAGCATGAAGATGTAATTATTGATTTTAAAGAGATAAAAGAAATGGATTTTATCTAGCTTTTTCTTGTGATATAGCCTGCGAGCACTAAAGAAACGCCGATGATGATTGTGATATAGCTTAAAAATATCTTTGTGTCTACATTTGAGCATTGTATTTTTGTCTCAAGGTTCTCTGCCCATTTTATTTGCTCTTCTGTAGTTGTAGAGCCAGGGATTAGTCTGGTTTGTTCATCACCTATTGTATCTTCAAAATTACCACAAAATATAGCTTCTGTTAGGAGTCCTGATAAAAGAGACACGATTATTGTTAAAACAACTATTGTTCCTCCTGCCCACATAAAGTAATGCTTGATTTTAAATCACCTTTATCCATCCTCATTTTATTTGTATATAAATATTTCTATCAATTTTAACAAAAACCGAAGACAGATATTCATCAGGAATTTACAAAACCGAATAAAATTAAAGATGCTCACAAACAGTGTTTTTGGCACACCAAAAATTTCATAGAAATTTTTTAGTGTTTTCAGGGATTTTATTTAAAAAAATCCAAAACCTTTATATAAAAAAGCTTTCTGTCGTCTATTATAAACATAATTAGGGGGCGATAATTAATGGCAAAAGTTCTATTCATCGGAAACGGGGCTAGAGAACATTCAATGGTCGAAAACTTAGCAAGAGACTCAGAATTGTTTACAGTGGGCAAAGCAAGAAACCCAGGCATCATGAAGCTGTCAAAAGACTACATCGTAGTCGATAAATTTGACGATTTTGACGCTTTAAAGGCGTTTGTTGAAAAAAACAAGCCAGACTTTGCGGTAATCGGGCCAGAAGAGCCACTGTCACTTGGCGTAGTTGATTTTCTAGAGACACTTGGCGTGAAATCATTTGGGCCGGTAAAAGAGCTTGCAAAGTTGGAAACAAGCAAGGAGTGGACACGGATGCTTATGGTAAAATACAATGTGCCAGGCTGTCCAAAACACCAAACATTCAAGTCAATGAACGGCATCAAAGAGTACATTGAAGAATTAAACAATGAAAACGGTTTTGTTGTAAAACCAGACGGACTAACAGGCGGGAAAGGCGTCAAAGTATCAGGCGAACACATGCATTCTGTTGAAGACGGCGTAGTGTACTGTGAAGAAGTATTAAGAGATCACCCATCAGTTGTTATTGAGGACAAGCTTGTAGGGGAAGAATTCTCGCTAATGGGAATAACAGACGGCGTCACAGTATGGGAATCGCCACCAATCCAAGATCACAAAAGAGCGTTTAACGGCGATACCGGGCCAAACACCGGCGGCATGGGAAGCTACACAACAGGGAAATTATTGCAGTTTATGAAACAAGTTGATCTAGACCAGGCATACGAAATCACAGAGAAGATGGCACAGGCCATCTACAAAGAGACTGGAAAAAAGTATGTTGGTGTCATGTACGGTGGGTTTATCGTCACAAAAGACGGCGTTAAACTTATTGAGTATAATGCGAGGTTTGGAGACCCTGAAGCAATGAATATATTGCCAATAATGAAGACAAATTTCTCAAAAGTCGCAGAGGCCTGCGTAAATGGCACATTAAAAGATGTTCCTGTAGAATATGAGGACGCTGCAACGGTGTGCAGGTATGTAGTTCCAAAAGGATATCCTGATACTGTTGAGGGAAGTGGCGAAGAGCTGGACATGTCAGGTGTTGACGATTCAAACGTGGTCGTGCACTATGCTTCAATCGACGAACAAGATGGGAAGCTTATCACGTCAAAGTCACGTTCTGTATCATTTACAGGCATAGACAAAGACGTTGAAAAAGCGCAACAGTTCTCTTTACAAGCGTGCCAAGCAGTAAAAGGCTCTGTCAGGTTTAGAACAGACATTGGCACAAAAGACCTTTTGCAAAGAAGAATTGACCACATGAAAAGCCTTGGCAGAACCTTTGACTAAATATGAAAAAGAAGCTTCGAAAACAGCATCTTGATAAAAGAAGCAAACACTCAAAAGAGTCTGTTTTAAAAAAGAGTCTTGCAATTGAAAAAAGGCTCTTTTCTTCATCTCATTATAAAAAAGCAAAGACAGTGATGTTTTATGCAAGTTTTAGAGATGAAGTACCGACGACAAGACTTATTTTGGATGCTTTAAATGATAAAGTTGTAGTTTTGCCAAAGATAGATCTTGATACAAAAACGATTATCCCAATAAAAATTGATAGTCTTGGAAGGTTGGAAGAGAATTCTTTTGGTATATCAGAACCAACAGGAGAAGAATTTAAAGAAAATAGTGATATTGTGATAGTTCCTGCTGTAACGTACGATAAAAAAGGCCACAGGATAGGTTATGGTCAGGGATATTATGACCAATTCTTAAAAGACTACAAGGGAATCAAAATTGGCCTTGTTTTTGAGAATCATCTTGAAGATGTTCTTCCTGTTGACGCACATGATGTCTCAGTCGATATAATAATTACAGAAAAAAGAACCATCAATATACAAAAATAAGTTCTAGTATACTTTTTAGTATACCAACTAAAAAAACATTTATAAATCCTTGGTACCATAAATACATATCTTGGATAGTGTACTAGAAGGCATGGAGTTTGTAGAAGTCGTATCAGGTTATTTTATCCCAAAAAGGCAAAGTGATGAAGTATTATCAGATATCCTTATAAAAGGTATTCATTTAAGTGGTCATACACATATTTCTCTTAATGGTAATAAACCAATTCTTGTTAGGGTGCCGATATCTTATCTAGATGTATTTAAAAAATTAGGTGGTTTTGATCATGAATATGTTACTAATGTATATCCTGAAATAAGTGATACTATTTTTAAAATGGGTGTTTCTTTGTCAGATGTTATAGTGACACGAGAAATGGATATAGAAGTTCGACTAGGACATATACCACCAAATCATGTCATCGGTGTTTTTGACTCTAAAAGATTAGGTTTATTAGAAAATCATTTATTACCTAGTGAATATGAAGTTTACAAGAGGCCTTCATTTGCATCAATTCCATTATTAATAGAAACTAAGGACTTTCCTCTAGCAGATTTAATTGGAATTTATTCTGAAAGAGATGGATTCCACCCTGTTAGAGAAAACGAACAATAATAGTCAAAAAATATTTATACTAATTCTACACCATATACATATGACAATCCAATGTACGAAATGCAAATACAAATTGCCGCCACATAGAAAAGAATCTCTTAAATGCCCATACTGCTCTGCTGAAGGAACACTTCAAAAGGAACAAACAGCACAAGATATCCTTGACAATGTAAATGATGAGATAATTGTTATGGACGAAAGCAAAAAAGAGCGCGACGAAAGCGATTTTAATTTCTAAAAGAAATGGGCCCGCCCAGAGTTTCAACGATAGTGGAAACTTAAAAATTTCCAATTTTCGCAGTTGAACTGGGGATCTCCTCGATTTTGAAAACAGCTGTTTTCAGACTGAATACGTCAACGAGACGTCATCTGCAGCGCTAAGCCAAAGACGCAAAAAATCTCTGATTTTTTAGCGTAGCCACTAGACCACGAGCCCATAAAGACTTGGATTAAGTGTTTATTTAAAAATTTGACGATTCACCAATAGGTTTTTATATCCCTAATATCAAAAACATTTTTATGGAAACGCCACAATACACTCTTTACCTTTCGATTCCAAGAATTTTGATACCAAAGTCACTGACATTGATATTTCTTGGAGGATTCTTGTACTTTGGCGTGTGGCTTAACCTTTTAATACTAAACTATATCATCCCCGCAGACTACCATTTATACATAATCCTTGGAATCATAGTTCTTGTTGTAATGCAGGCAATACTTAACTACATAAAGTTTTCAAACTACAAATACTATTTTTATAAAGACAGGCTGATATTTGAGGGAAAAAAGCAGCTGACAATAATGCTTAATCAGGTCCAAAACCTCGCGTTTTCAAAAGATGTGATAGATAAGATATTTAATACAGGAATCATTATTTTAGCACCTGTACACAAGATAAAATATGTGAAGAACACAAATCAAGTCTACTTTTACCTTCAAAAACTGGTTCAGTATGCGCAAGGCTCAATACCACCGCAAGTCTATGGACAGCAGCAAAGAACAAATCAGTATTACCAGCAGCAAGTCTAGAAAATTATGGTTCTGCCGTTTGCGACAAAAACGCGGTGCTGAAGATATTTTTTAACAGCATCTGCCAGAACTTGCCGTTCCAAATCCCTTCCTTTAATTACCAATTCTTCAACAGAATCTCTGTGGCTAACCTGAATGACATCCTGTCTAATAATCGGTCCTTTGTCTATTTCTTTTGTGACATAATGCGCGGTTGCCCCAATAACCTTAACGCCTCTTTGATGTGCTTGATGGTATGCTTTAGCGCCTTCAAACGCAGGCAAAAAGGAATGATGGATATTAATCATTTTATTTCTGTAATATTTTATGAAATCTTCAGAAAGCACTTGCATGTAGCGTGCAAGCACAATAAAATCTATTTTATATTTTTTTAAAATATTTCTCTGCTTGTTTTCTGCCTCTCTTCTCTTATTTTTATGTACATAGATGTGCACAAAGTCTATACCAAAAAAGTCAGCAACATACTTTAGATTGCTGTGATTTGAGATTATAACGTGGATGTCAACGTCAAGCTCTCCAGACTTGTGTCTGATTAATAAGTCGTATAAGCAGTGATCATACTTTGAGCAAAATATTGCCATTCTTTGCTTTACATGTGAATAGAAAAGCTCCCAATCATTTGCAAAATGAAGTTTTTTTGCAAGCCTTCCCACTTCTCTTGGGATATCTTCTAAAGGTATTTTAAATCCTTTTTGCTCCCATTCAACTCTAATGAAAAACAAGTCTTTTTCTGAGTCTACAAACTCATTTAATTTGACTATGTTTCCTGAGTTTTCATATATGAAATTTGTAATTCCAGCAATTAACCCTTTTCTGTCTGGGCATGTAACTGTCAGTGTTATTGTTTTCATCATCGTCGGTTATTCTGTTTTTCTTTATAAAGGTTTGCTGAATTTAAAACCCTTTCTTAATAAAACTTTTTGATATAGATCATAAGTATCTAAATTATCTATATTTACACCAGTATTAGTTGCAGAAAATATATTTTCTGGGGGAAATGGAGTCACAATTGTTTCAGTAATTGAATCAATGTAAAGGTAATCACCATTTTTCTCCACTAAAAATGGAAAAGTTAATTGATATCTATCAATCCAATTCAGATTTGTTATGGAAGGAGCAATAACAATTCCTGTTTTTAAGCCCATAAATTTTTCATGTCCCGAATTAACACCTATAACTTTTCCCTTTATATCCAAACCAGTAAGTATAACTCTATTACCTATATTATCCTTAAGTAATTCTTTCACTTCGTTAATCGGTTTTAAATCCACAACATAATAGTATTATTCACTACTATATAAAGGTAACTAATTAGAATTTAACAAAATTAAGTTTATTGATTTTCTTTGCTTGTTTTAACTTCTTGTTGAAATCATCCATGAACTCAGCCATCTTCTCGCAAGTAAGTTTTTTGAGTTCGCCAGTTGTCATTTTGCCGGATTTATAGGCTTTGTAGATTTTGTCAAGCTCTTTGTCATCTTCGATAAGGTGCTGCTTTAAAAGCTCAAATGACATGTCCTTTTCAACCTCTGCGCCAAGCTTTCTGTGCTCCTCAAGCGTTGCTTTGCCGCCAGAAACTGCTCTTTGAATCTTTTTGCACACAACTTTTGGGTCTTCTGGAAGCTCTATGCAGCTTTGTGGATGCGACTTGGACATCTTTAGCTTGCCGTCAAGAGAAGGAGTATATTTGTGATAAAGTGAAGATGGCAAAAAGAACTTTTTATCTTTGCTTCGCCTCACTATATCTCTTGTGAGTCTGATGTGCGGGTCCTGGTCAATGCCCACAGGAATAATCCCAGGCATTCTTTCTTTTAATTGCGGATAAAGTATGTCTCCTGCCTGAATCACCGCACTCATTATTTTTCCAGGGTCAGCGTCGCCATATATTGCCTTAAACTCGTTTAGTGTGATTTTTCTTGCAAACTCAAAGCCCAAGCGCACAACGTCTTTGTTTTCTGATTGAAAATAAAAGGTTGTCTTTTTTGGGTCAAGTCCAAGCGCGATGTAAGCTGGGATGTGAAAGTCCATTGCACGCTTTTTACCTTCTTCTAAGCTAACTCCTCTTGCTGCAGCAGCTTCAAGGTCAGCAATAAGAATATATGCATTTGCCCCGTGCTTTTGGAAGTAAGCGATGTTTTCCACGACTTGCTTTGTTCCAAAATGGATTTTATCGTTTGTAGGCATTATTCCTGATAAAACATAAAACGGCTTTTTTTCTTTCATAGCTTTTGCTATTTGTTTTAGGTCTCTGCCTGCAAATACAACTCCGCGCCTCATAAGCTTGTTTCCATCTGGAAATTCTTTTAGGTTGAAATGCTCAAGGCCGAAGTCTTTAATCAGCTTTTCATAATCTTCTACAAGCGCTGAGCCGTACGGGTCTATAATCTTTGTCATGATAGAAATAAATACGCCGGCTTCGTATATAAATGTTTAGGAAAAAAGAAAAAATCAAGCCAGAACATAAGCAACGTCTTCAGGCGTTACTTTCTCTGCGCCTTTTTCTTCAACAACGTATCTTGCTATGTCTTCTAAATGTTCTAGAAGCGTCCTTGGGTTTCTATTAGCCCTTTCAAAGACTTCTTTGATTATTTTTGGCTGCATGAACTTCCTGTTTTTTTTGCCAAGTCTTGTTCTAACAATCTTTACAGCAGTATAATCACTAATCACTTCGCCAAGCGACAAGACTTTGTTGCCAATTTTTCTTCTTAAGCTGTCAGTAAGGTTGGCTTTGGCATAACTGTCACTAACAAGAATTACTGATCTGAAGTGTCCTTTTTTTATCAAGTATTCAATTTTTTCGCAGTCATGAAGCGTTAATTTCTGCGCTTCGTCTATCATTAAAATGAGTTCTTTTGGCCTAACACCAAACATTTTCCCAAGAGGACCAGCCCTTCCTTTGATTAATGCATCAAATGGAATAGAACCTTCTGACCTGTTTGCAGAATAATAAATAAGTTTCTTTTTGCCTTTAAAAGCTTTTATAATCTCTTTTAGGACTGCTGTTTTTCCAACACCATAGTCTCCTTCAATAAAGATAACTCTTCCTCTTTTGATTGAAGTGTTTACTTTTCTGATTTGTACCCTGTATCCTTGCAGATCTTCATTAAAAGCATAAGGCTTTATTATGAACGGGTTTTGTTTGTATCCTAGTTTTTGAAACCATGTTTTTTCTTTTGCCATCATCTTTCACCTTTAGTCAAAATGCGCTCCGCACTCTGGACACACCAAGTCGTCTTCTTCAACAAACGCACCGCACACAGTACAGTATGTGTCGCAGTTTTTGCACCTGTAATATTCACCTACTTTTTTGAGCTTTTCACCGCACACCTCACAAACCTTTGCAAATTCAGAAACAGATTTTTCTTCTTCAATGATTTCTTTTAATGCCTCAACTTTTTCAACATCTCGCTTAAGGGCTTTTTTCATAAGGTCTTTTGTAGCTTTTTTTCTGCCTCGCTTTATTGTAAAGTCGCACACAGAGTAGCAGTCAAGCAAGAATTTTTTTAAGTCGCCTTTTGACCGATTGAAGATTTCTTTTGTCAATTCTTCTGAAAGCAAATCATTGTTTTTTTCACCAAGCCTTTCCATTACCATTTCAACCGCGGCTGATGGAGAGATAGGATTTATCTTGATTATCCTTTTGCCAATTCTTGAGCGGACACTGTCTGAGAATTCAACACTGTTGTAACTAACTCCGGTAAATATCACGCTTCTTAGATAGTTTTGGTCAAAGTAATATTTGATTCGCTCGTTGTTGAGCATGGATAGCTGGTTTACGTTGTCAAGGAGAAGTATCATGTTTTTTGGAAACTTTTTTCTTGTTGGCGAAACTTTTTTTGCGCCAAGAAGCAGGTTTTCTATGTTCAACTTTTTGTGGACTGCGTTTGAGTCAACATAAATCACTTTTCCTTTTCCTTTGAATCTGTCAATTGCATGTTTTAGAAGCGCTGATTTTCCAAGGCCTTTTTTCCCTTCAATAAAAAGCATGTTTTGAGAAAGAATCCTGTAGACAACTTCTTTTGCTTCATTTTCTCTGTCAAACAGTGTTCTTTTTTCATCCTTTAAAGGATTTAATTCAAATGGATTTTTGTCGTATCCATGTTTTTCATACCAGGTATTAGCCACATAAACCACCTTTTGTTTGTATTCGAACAATTACCTTATATATAAAGTTTATTGTTATTGGAGAGTAGAAACTTTTTTTAGAATTCATAAACAAATTTTTTAAATAAGAACATAATCTTAAATGATATGAAGCAAATATTGTGTCCCCGCTGCAAGAACATGTCTCTTGTTTTAATTGATGATGGGATTTACAGATGCCATGGTTGTGGCTACACAGGGACTGCAGAGTTTGAACAAGAGATTTTTAAAAAGGGAGAAAAATGAAAAAAGTTCTAACAATAATCTTTTTATTAATAATTCCATTTGCATATTCAATTTCTTTTGATGAGTTTGCAAAGACGTATGACTTTGATTTTAGCACAGGAGATTTTAATGTAACTTCTATCAAAATGAAACCTTGCACTTTACCATGCGCTAATCTGTCTTTTGAATTAAGTGTGGAATCAGAACCAGGAATGTACGAACTTTTTGCAACGTTTGGCAAAAAAACAGATTCCAAATCAAAATATTTCTTTGGCAGGCAGGATACAGCCGGGTTTGAATTTATCCCTCCTTTTAATGGAAGCGAGTTTTGGCTAAAAGCAGTAAAAGACAACATCATAATATACTTTCAAAAACTTGGCTCATTTGACATATCCAATATAACATTTGACTATGAAGAGAAAAATAAGACAATAGTTAATGTTTCAAGAGTAATATTTCTAAATGATTCTATAAAAGACGGCGACTTAATTGTTGAGTATGGTGCAAACAGCACAATCGATTTTTACTTGTTTGACTTGTTTTCAAATTTTATAACAAACACAACATCAGACACAGGCATTGCTTTGTTTAATGGAGATGATATAAACGCTTCAGAACTTAACGGGCCTTACAAAGTTGTTGGTGTTTTGAATGGAGCAAACTATGAATACATTACAAACTATTATTCTTTTGGAGATTTTAATAAATCACAAGAGCCTGTTGATGACTACACTTTATGTAAAGGAAAAAACAACAGACGACTAAAATTTTGCTTTGTCTATAAGTTCTTTAAAAAAAATCGCGGAAAAAAATTAGGGTGGTTTAAAAAAGATAAGAAAGAAAAAAACTTGTATAAAAAAGATAAGAAAAAATATCGTGAAGAAGATGACGATGACCACGAAGATAAGGATAATGAAGGTAAAGATGGCGAAGATGAGGAGGATAATTAATTAGATAATATGCTTTAAGATTTCACTCATATCCTTTTTCTTGATTACAACATCGCAGACTTCATCGAGTTCTTTGCTCTTGCTGTTGATGCTTATAGAAAGCCCGGCAATCTTTGCAACAGAGATATCATTATGGTGGTCGCCTATAAAAACAGTTTTTGAAAGAGGGATATTTTCTTTTTTTGCAATTATTTTCAAGGCTTCGTCTTTTTTTTCAGCATAAGGGTTTTTTTCCCAATGAGAAATCTTATTGTCTTTGCCAAAGAAAATATTGTGAATAAATATGTCATCAAAAGGATGCTTTGGAAAAACAGTGTCTAGTAATATGTTAACAGAGCCTGAAATCACGCCAAGCTTAAACCCTTTATCTTTTAATTCTTTTAATGTTTCGTGAGAGCCTGGCAGAAGAGATGAATGGTTAATAAGGTCTTGAAGCTTTTTTTTAGTAAATCCATGGCGCTTCCAGTCTCCAACATCAAGGTCGACCCACTCCAAGAGTGTAAGCTTTCCATTTTCCCAGGCACCCCACCTTTCCATTGAAACTATGTTTGAACCATAAATCTTTGATAGAACTCTCTCCCAAAAGACTTTGCCGTCTTTTTCTTCAATCAAAGTTCCGTCAAGATCAAAGCAAACTAAGTCATATTTTCTTTTCATTCCTGTTTTTGTTTTGTAGCTAGGTTTTATAGTTAATGGTTTTTCC
>JAAOYE010000114.1 GCA_018221175.1 Candidatus Woesearchaeota archaeon | reverse complement strand
GTTGTGATTTCTGATCCGCCGCCGCCAGCTGCATCTTCTATTCTTACATAAGTTGCTGCTCCCGCACTTACTGTAATATTTCCTGTAGTATCATCTGTTAAGCTACCGTGAGTCGCTGTTATTACTTCAACTCCGGCTACGTCTGCAGTAAAAACTGAAGATGCACCAGTTGCTACTGAGAAAGTTCCTAGCCGGAGTTTACTAAATTCAAAACGAACCATCTAATTGGCGTAATAGTAAGGGCTATGCTCGAAGAGCAAGTATACACCAAATCCAATAGTGCTATACGTTGTCAAAAATGAAAGAATTTAATCAGGATTCCTATGCTGATATCAAAAGATCGAATAGTTTTTGGGTTTTCTTATTCTCTATATTTTCCAGTTCATTCCTTATATCGTATTTGTTTTTTCGTTTTCCAGGATAAAGGTATTTAACTTTTCTTACTTCAGATAAACGGTTGTAAATTTCATTAATGGTCATATTGAAACCATTCTCCCTTGCTGTTTTTTCAATTATATTAGATAAAGTTACAGAAAGTATGGAGCAGAACGTATGAACTTTTATCTTTTGATCTGTCCAATGATATTGAGGACGAACAGCATTATGAAAAGGATTCTTTAGCTGCTTAAATACTCGCTCTACGTCTGATTGCCCATGATAAGCATCTATGATTTTTTCTTTTTCCCATTGATCCCTGCTGGTAATCAAGATTCTTTTTCCTAAAACTCTCTCTTTTAAAATATTCATCTTGTTGTGATTGACTGTATAAGTTATTTTAAATTTGTTTTTTGAAATATTTTTAATATTGAAATCAACTACGTCTCTAACAAACTGCTTGTTAATAAGTCCTTCAATCTTCATCTCAAGCAATTCATAGGTCCACAACGCATCCTTTCCTTTCTTTTTATAAGTTCCTCTAACTGCACTTTTTTTCAACTTGAGTACTTCTGTCTTGAATTTTGCAAGATCGTTATGAAGACCAAGCAACTGCCCCTCATAAAGCGGTTCACTTTTATACATCACAACTGTTCTTTTTGTGCCCCAGATTTTCTTCGTTATAGGCCCATAACATAACAGCTTGGCGTCTTCTTCTCCAACTTTCTCAGCCTTTTTGATTATAATATTATTAAACTTGGCAAAAGGAACATTTTTCAATTCTTTATTATGGGACACAGAAAAAGAGGCTACATAATGCATTTCTTTTATGTTGTTAAAATTTTCCTTGGAATTGCTTCCTTTATCAAAAACAATAGTCATGTCTTCAATGCTTTTGGATAAGATCTGCAACCTTTCACTAATTTTATCAATAGTAAAACCAAACTCTTTTGCATCTGCCGTATTGCCCGAATAAATATCACTAAACAAAGGTATCCTGCACTCCCTATTAACCAATAGTGCCAAGCTGAATTGCCTGAGATCATTTCTTTTTTGTTTGTTTTTACCTCGCCGTGCAATACTGTTTTTTTCATTACTGGTATCAATAAAAGTAAAAAAGTTTGTATAATCATATAGGAGCAAGTCCAGGTTTAAATTGAATTTGCCAACAATATCCTTTACTAACTCTTCTTCGATTTGCTGTAAGTGAACATCTTGCACATAATCCATCATGTCCCAAAAATGAGAACTGCTGATTTTTTTATAATCAAAATCATATAACATTGGCAAATATGTTTTCTTGGACCAATCGGAAAATGCCATTTTGCTCCCAGGTGAAAGTGCTCTCTGGGATACAAGGCATGCCATTGTTTCACCGAGAGTAAGACCATTTCTTCGTGGAATACATTTCCTGTTATTCACTATTCTTTTGTCAAACAAGTTTACTATATTAAATTTTTTAATGAAGTGATCAATAACAGCAACTGTGCCGTATTCATAAGATTTACTTGAAATTGGCTTATTCCCCTGCAGCTTTTCAAGAATATCTTCTGCCTTACCAAGATATGCCAAAACCCTGGGACGGGGTTTTCCATTAACTCTCACTGACTCAACAAGATACCAGTAATATTTCCCGTTAGTTTTTTTCTTCTGTAGTGTTGCCATTTCGTGTATATGTTAACCTACAATTACATTGCTAGTCAAGTATTAATATATTTTATTTTCGTGTATACATTTTCGAAAAACAGGAAATCTGTAAAATTGTGTCTGGTAAGGTTTATTGGTGGATTTTAAAAGATTAAAAAAATGAATTTAGTAAAGTCCGGCTAG
>JAAOYE010000113.1 GCA_018221175.1 Candidatus Woesearchaeota archaeon | reverse complement strand
TACACCTTCAATTTCTGACTTTATTCCAGTAACAGCAGTGTAGTCTGTAAAGTCTGCTTCTGTAAATGAAGGACTATCTGATATTATGAAAAATTCTTTGTTTTCGTCAATCTTTATTGTTATGTTAAGTGCAATGTCGTCTCCATTGTTGCAAAAGCCTATTTGAGTATCTTTTGGAAGCATAAAATTTAGGGATTGACTTGAATCGTTGAATTTTAGATAGTCGTTTTGATAACTATAACAGTCATCACTTAAAAAGTCACCATAGTTGTTGTTGTCAGAGAAGAATTCATCAAAATCCTCTACTTCTATTTCCATTATGAAGTTGTTTATTGTGTCGTCGTCTAATTGTTCTATATAAAACCAGAGGATAGAGTTTTGCGCAATTATTCTAGAATAAAAGTTGAATGGTTCATTATTGACTGCGTATTCTGCCAGTATATTGTGGTTTGTGAAGCTATTGTTGGATATTGGCAAAGAGTTATCATTTATTTTATATGTGATATTGCTAATCTTTTTCTTGTTTTTGTATGACAGTTTTTTTAGTGTCGCGTTTTCAAATTCTGCCTGGAACTGTTTTGATGTTGTGACTTTGCCACTGCTTATCTCTATGTCAAATCTTTTGTTTGAGTGGTTGTATGTTTTGTTTGACTCCAGCAGCCAATAAAACTGTGTGTTGTTATTGAAATCTTCAAGTGTCAATAGATTGTTGTTAGAAAAAAAATAATCTTTGTCATCTTTAAGCATGAATTTATCTTCCCCATACTCTGGAATAAAACTAGTAAAGACTGCAGAGTTGTTTGAAGTTTTTGTTGACGAGACAAACACAGGGTATTTTTGGACCTGCCAGACGATGTCATCTGTGAATTTATCTTTTACTATGTCTGATAAAGGCTTTAGGTCTGCAGAGACTTCAAGCTGCGGCTTTAAGAATATGAAAAACCAAGCTAGGTAAAGCAGGAATATTCCCAGAGAAATAGCCCAGTCTACCTGGTTTAAACCTCTTTTTTTCATGATAAAAATTATTTTGTTTTAAGTTTAAATAGTTTTGTGAATAGTTAAAATATCTGTTACCCCTTATTAATAATGAAAAAGTTTATAAATGATGGGTTTAAACCTAATAAGATGAGATTTGGTGAGCTTGAAAGAAGAGATATAAGATTAAATGGAGAAGATATTAATGCATTAGTTCTGCCGTTCTCTGATTATGATATTTCCCAGGAAATGGTAAGGGATGTTCTTGAAAGCACTGAAGATCCAAATATAGAGGCACATTTAGGTGATGATGCCTGGGTTATGGGATTCCATCTTGAAGCTGCAATGCAGTACGCAGGACAAGAAGCCTCAAGAAGAGTCGGAGAAGGCTCATATGAATGCACAAATTATGATTTTAGATTTATAACGCCTGTACCTGTTGATTCCACAGTTGAAGGTGAAATGATAATTCTTCCAGGAAAAAATGGCGACTTAAGGATTGTTCCTGAAGCGTGGATCAAAGGAGATGAAGATAAAAGATTATTTTCAAGACCTAAAAAACAAAGATATAGCAATCTAACTTTTGGATATAATTCAACTCCTGGAAAAATAATACATGATAGAGGTGTTCAAAAAAGAATTAAACAAGCTTCACTGGATCAATTTATTAGAGGGATGCAGCTTGATATAAATGGCTCTGTTCCTAACTCTTTTTTAGTTGCATTATCTTCATGGGCGATTGGAGAAAAAGTTAAGGCTGATGGACTATTTCAAGGAAAGACTCCTATTTATAGCAGTAGAGAAGTAAAATTTTATAAAGGTTCAAAAGATATGTTTATTGGAGAAGATATAACTCAGGATATTTTTATACAAGATAGAAAAAGGATTGCCGCAACAACTGTTGAAGGATACAACTCAATCCTAAACCCTATATTTGAGGCTTCTTCAAGTCTGTTATTGCTTAATAATAAATAATTTAATTCTCTACAACTGTCCCGGTGAATTCTTTGTTGTCAAAATAGTTTTTTAGGTTGTTAAGTCCTTTTAAGAAAATGACTTTGTGGTTGTTTTTTGCGCCCTGCGTTGCAGCCTTTGGGTCAAGTGGTGTGTTTTTTCCAGGAGCCCATGGACCAGCGCAAAGCTTTAGCATCTTTTCCCATGAAAGCTTATCGTATGGTTTTGCATCTGGATATTTGTTTGGGTCTTTGTCATAGACATGCGAAATGTTTGAAAGTACAACCACTTCTCTTGTGTCAAGATGTTCTGCTAGAAGAATTGTGTCGTAGTCTGTACTCCAGCTTGGTTTGTATCCGGCACCGATTAATACTGGTTTTAAAGTCTGTGCTTTCTTTGAATAGTCTATAACAAGGTTTTCATCAGCTAAATCTCCAAACATATCTCTCACAATCTTGGCGTTTATCTTTGTCGCTTCAATACCAACCAAGTCAAGTGCGTTTTGGTCGTCTCCGACTTCTTTTCTTTTCTCATCCTGCATTCTTCGCGCAAGTTTTCCTCCTCCAACAACTATCCCAAATCTACACTTCATATCAACATATTCTTCTATTAGTGTTTTGAATTCATTTAGAAAATCATAGTCTGTCTTATCAGGACAAACAAGCGAGCCTCCAAGTTTGATAACAACTGTTCTCATAAAAAACATTGGATTTATGATTGTTAATAAATATTTCTGTATTATAGTATGTGACATAATTAATAAGTAAAAAATTTCACATATTATATTGGACAAGATAAACAATTTTACAAATAACTTTTTTCTTGTGCTATTATAAAAACATCTTCTGATAATTCATGTATATTATATTCTCTGCGTCTTTTTGGCTTATTTCTTTGATATCAGCGATTTTCTTTACAGCCTCGCTGATGAAAGCCGGCTCATTTGCTTTTCCTTTGTAAGGCGAAAGCCACGGCGCGTCTGTTTCAGTCAAGAGCTGCTTCAATGGGACCTCTTTTGCAAGAATTTGAAATTGCTCGCTAAAGACAATGTTTGCAGGAATACTAAAACTATATCCTAGCTTTGCCGCTCTTAAAACAAGCTTCTTCTTGCCTGAAAAACAGTGAAGAATTACTTTTCTCGCATCATTTTCTTCTAAGACATCAATAACATCAGATTCTGCTTTTCGAGAGTGGACTATGATTGGATTGTCCAGTTTTTTAGATAACTCTATTACTTGTTTAAAGACTTTTTTCTGTCCTTCTTTATCTTTGCCATTGTGATAATCAAGGCCAACTTCGCCAATTGCTATAATCTCTTCTTTATTATCATCGATAAACTTTATCTCCTCATCAATATCTTCAGAAAGGTTTTTTGGATATCCAACTTCATCTGCCTCTCTTCTTAAAGCATCTTTTGGATAAAGACCCATAGCACATTTCACGATATCATATTTTTTAGAAATCTCAAGGTTAATCTTGTTGGTTGACAAATCCACTCCATTTGTGATTATTGCTTTAACACCTGCTTTCTTGGCATTTTCAACTATTTCATCTATCCTATCATAAAGCATAGGGTGGTCTAAGTGTGTGTGAACATCGATTAGCATATGCAATAGAACTAAGAATTTGTTTATATTATTTCTTCTTTTTTGAAGTGAACTGCTCAAGAGTTTCTTTTACATCAATCATGTATTTTCCTTCGCCCACTTTGTAGATTAAGGGCTCTTTTTTGAAAAGATTAACAAGGTCAAGCTCGTATTTTCCGGGTCCAATGACTCTGATAGACTCAAAGTCTAAAATAACCGGTTTTTCTTCTTTGTCTGTGTCGCCGATGATGTCAAAAACATCTTTTTCTATCTGCTTTTTCTCTTTTGGAGTAAGATTAATAGTTGCTTCTTTTGCCTGCTCTAATTTTTCCTTTTTCACATAGAAAAACAGTTTTCCGCCGCATTTGCAGCCTTTTAAAATCTCTGAAGCTCCGTCATCATAGAAAGTGTTGCAGCGAACGCATTGGTGTGGCATTATTATCAAATCCTGAGTGTGCTTTAGCACGCTGTGTTTTGATCAAACTTTTTAAAAAGTTTGTTGGTGTGGCATTTTAAGTTAAATATTAATTTAGTATATAATTATTTTTTCTTTCCGGTCTTTTTTGTCTCTTCTGTCAAAAGCTGGATTTTATTTGGGTCTTTTTTGATTTCTTTGACGATGTTTGCAGGACCTATTATAGTAAGCCCCTGCCTATCTCCAAGAAGCATGTTGATGAACTGAGATTTTATTTTTTTGTAAAACACCATGTTTTCTGCAGTTTCAGGATAAATTACTGCAAGCTCTATTCCTTTAAACTCTTCGTTGATTTCTTCCATTGTTGTCTTTATTAGCTCTGCTTCTTCTTCTTTTTTGAGTCTTCCTTCAAGCAGTACAATTTTGTTTTCCTTTGCCATCTTAAGCAATTTTTTGATTCTTCCCAGACTTGAAAGAGGCTCAATCGAGGAGTATGGGACAAATTGTAGTGTTAACATTGTTTCACCTTATTTTACGAGTTTGAATAGTGCATCATAAAAATCATTTAGTTTTTTTCCAAATTTAGCGCTGATTCCAACAATTGGGTATTGAGGGAACGCGGCATCTATTTTTTTTATATTTGCTTTTTTCAAGTCTATCTTGTTTCCAACAATAAGCACAGGGGTGTTTCTTGCCTGAAGATTGCCAATAATTGTGATGTTTACCTGTGAGAACGGGTCTTTTGTAGCGTCAAGGACTACAACAACCGCGTCCATGTTGTCAAGCCATTTTATTGAGTCAACAACTCCCTTTGTCGCTTCTTTTGCACGTTTTTTTGCCTCAGCCTGCTTCATGCCTGACTTGATGAAATCTTCATAATCAATTTTTGTCGCGATTCCTGGCGTGTCAACAAGGTTAAATGTAAGCTCCTTGCCTTTAGATTTAATGTTAATTTGTTCTTTTATCTGGATTTCTCTAGTTTCGTGCGCAATGTTTGAAACCGTGCCCATATCCTCCCCCAGCCAGTCCTGACATATCTTATTAGCAAGAGTTGTCTTTCCGCCATTTGGAGGCCCATAGAGCCCAAGCTTAATGTGTTTTCTCTTTTTGAAGATTTTAAAGAAAAATCCACCCATGAAAGTTCTTAGCTTTTTTATCATTATACCCAAGGTTTTTAGGTTTTAGACTCATATATAAGTTTTACTAAAAAAACGGG
>JAAOYE010000112.1 GCA_018221175.1 Candidatus Woesearchaeota archaeon | reverse complement strand
TTCGTCCTACGCTATTTAAAAACCAAACACTTTTTCAAAGACTCGGACTTCGTCCTACGCTATTTAAAAACCAAACACTTTTTGGTCTAGTCAAAGAACAATGCTGCTGCACCAAGGCTTCCAGATGACTCTCCAACCTGGTATTTTATGATCTTAAACGTTTTTTGCAGGGGTTTGAAAACAAAGTTTTTGGTTCTTTTGTTTAGTTTTGAAAAGTCCAAAGAGTTTGACACTCCTCCGCCAACTACGATGAGCTCAACATTTAGTGTATTTATGACCTGTGAAAATGCCTGTGCGAGCAGCTCGTGAACCTTGCTTATCACTGCTACTGCGATTGAGTCTTTTGTGGCTTTGAAAACCTCTTTTGTCTCATTAAACACAGATTTTCCTCCCGCATTTTTGTACAGCCTTAGTATTCCTGGCCCAGAGCAAAAATATTCTAAATCCTGAAGGTTTTTTGTGTCTACAATATTGTGGCCTATTTCACCTGCACCTCCATATCTTCCTGAGTAGACTATGTTGTTTATGATTATGCCTGAGCCTATCCCTGTCCCTACGATTAATCCCATCATGTTTGGATATTTTTTTCCAGCGCCAAACGTGCTTTCTGCAAGCGCAAAAAGGTTTGAGTCGTTTTCAACCCTTACTTCCACCCCTAGTTTTTTTGTGAGGATTCTTTTTATGTTTAGGTTGTTTGCTCCTTTAATGTTTGCAAGGTATGAGACAACTCCTTTTTCATCAACAGGCCCTGGAATTCCAACCCCAACACCATATACTGGGTCTGTCCATAGCTTTCTTGCAACTTTGACTATTTCATCAATCAAAGCTGTCTTTCCTCTTGTGGCCGGTGTTTGTATTCTTACTTTGTCAAGTATTTTCCCTTTTTCATTGATTAGTATTCCTTCAATTTTTGATCCGCCAACATCTATCCCTATAATATGTCTCATTGTTTCAACCTCTTTTTTAGTTCTTCAAATGCGCTGTCTTTTGATGGGTCAACATCTCTTTTTATTGCCAGATTGTATGATAGCCATTCGCCTATTAGCATTGCTGAAAACAGCTTTACAAGGTATGAATCGCCTGTTATTGCGACTTCTGTTACTGGCACTCCTTTGCTTCTTAGCACTTCTTTTGATGCTGATTTTATTTTCTTGACGTTTTTATCATCGTCATCTGACCCTATTATTAATGAGTAGAATTCTGCTGTGTTTTTTTCAAAACCTGTTATTTCATGAAAGGATAGTGATGGGAAAACATTGTAAAAAGACGGTGTTTTTACTCGAAGATTAAAGTTTTGCTTCCATTTTCTTGCTACTGCTTCAAATCTTTTTGATGTGTAGATTAAAGGCATTTTATTTATGAGTTTTTTTGACATCTCTTCAGTGAGTTCCTGAAAATTGTTGTGTTTTAATATTTTTAGTGTTCTTCTAACATACTCTGTTTGCGGTTCTATCATGTCTAGTTTTTCAAGTGTTTTTAGCATAGCAAAAAACATTTGGACATATGCCAATTGATGTGATTCTACTTTTTGAAGCTGAAGGCAGGGTGTGTTGTTTAGTTCGCACAGCTCTTTTAATTTTCTCCCATCATCAATTGTTATTATTCCACATCTTTTTTTGTGGGCGTCCCTGTACATTGAAACTGCCTCGTTGTAGTCTTCTCCAAATGAAAGCACAAACACAAGTGTTTTGTTATCTGCAGTATTTGGGAGAGTGTAGTCTTCTACAACTTCGACTCTGAAGTTTGTCAAGTATTGTTTTAGAAGGTATCCTGCTGATATGCTGCTTCCAACGCCGCACACATATATTTTAAAATACTGCCCAAAATTTTCTGGGATTTTGAGTTCGTCTCCAAGGCTGTAACCTTGTTCGACTAATTCGTAGAAATGTTCTATGTCTTCATACAAGCCTTTTTTATCAAGTACCGCCATCCATTCACCTCATAATTGCTTAACCCTTTGTTGTATTTAAAGTTTACCAATAATGATAGTTTCATGATGCTTATTTTTGTGTATACAAATGTTTATAAGGGTGCAAGATACCAAGAAAAGGTATGAGCAAGCCAGCAACTATGGGTGGGCAAAAGTGTCCGATGTGCAGTAAGAAAACCCTGACTTTGATGGAGGATGAAAGAGAAATCCCCTACTTTGGTTTGGTGTATGTTTTTAGCATGAGCTGTTCTAAGTGCAAGTATCACAAAGCTGATGTTGAGGCCGCAGAAAAAGGGGAGCCGGCCAAATGGACAATAGATGTTAATTCTGAGGATGATTTGAGGATAAGGGTTGTAAAAAGCGGCGAGGCCACTGTGAAGATTCCTAGAATCATGACAATTGAGTCAGGTCCTGGAAGCAATGGTTATGTTACTAATGTTGAAGGAATTTTAAATCGCGTTAAGGTTATGCTTGAAAAAACACGTGATGATGCCGAGGATAAAAGCGACCGTAAAAAAGCAAAAAACATGCTTAAAAAAGTCCAGAACGCTCTTTGGGGAAGAGAAAGCATGAAAATAATCATCGAAGACCCCAGCGGCAACTCCGCAATTATTTCTGACAAGGCTGAGAAGAGTAAGATTTAAAGATAAAATAAAATTCGTATATCATTATTTTATTTCTAATCACAAGAAACTGAACCATCAATTCGAAATACATACCCACCCATTAAAGCATCACCAATAACGTATGCTTTAACTCTTTCTCTATTATCTGTTATTTTACCTTTTACATCATTTATTTTTTTTAAGGTTTCACTTGAACCATATTCATCAGATAAACATCCAAGTATACCCGTATGTCTTTCAGCTGCAGCTATAGCCCTATCTCTATTATTTTCTTGTCCAGCTATTATTATTTCTTGAACATTTGCTGCATATTTTCTTAATTGTTTGTTTTCTATTGAATCAGGATAATTATTATCTATAAATTCTTCAACATCATCTCTTATCCCATCATTATTAAGATCTTCTCCTAGAACAGTTTGTTGATTTACATTATCAGAATTTTGAGAACAGCCTGTAAATGTAAACAAAAGCAATAAGAGTATTAAAGAATATTTCTTCATACAACTCCAATTATAAGATTAGTTTAAATATTTTCCTATCCAAAAACCCTATAAATAAAACTTGATTTCTCACTTTCATGGCAAAGGTGGTTTATATCAAGACGTTCGGTTGCTCTCAAAATGTTTCAGATAGTGAAAGGATGGCTGGTGTCTTGGAAAGTGAGGGTTATGAAATTGTTAGTAATGGAGATGAAGCTGATGTTGTTGTGATTAATTCATGCACTGTTAAAAACGAAGCTGAAACAAAGCTTTACAGAGAAATAATAAAACATAAAGACAAAAAGATTGTTGTGGCCGGATGCGTTGCGCAGGCAGATACTGAGTTAAAAGATTTCAATCTAAAAGATTATTCTATTGTAGGGACATCTCAAACAAGCAAAATTGCCATGGTTGTAAATGAGACTCTAAAAGGGAACAGAGTTGTTTTGTTGGATAAAGACCAAAAAAATATTGATATTCCAAGAATTCGAAGAAATGAAGTTGTAGAAATCATCCCAATAAATGAGGGGTGTCTTGGAAACTGTACATACTGCAAAGTTAAAGCTGCGCGAGGAGATCTTAGTTCATACAAAAAAGAAGATATTGTAAAACTAGCAATTAAAGCAGTTAACTCTGGGGCTAAGCAACTATGGATAACAAGCCAGGACACTGGAGCATATGGAATTGATATAAATGAAACACTGCCTAAACTTCTAAATGAGATTGTTAAGATTAATGGGGATTTCAAGGTTAGGCTTGGCATGTGCAATCCAAACTTTGCATTAAAATATATTGATGATTTAATTGAGATTTTAAATAATGAGAAAATGTTTAGGTTTATTCATATTCCTTTGCAGTCTGG
>JAAOYE010000111.1 GCA_018221175.1 Candidatus Woesearchaeota archaeon | reverse complement strand
TTTAAATTTTTTTATTTTAAATTTCATATTTATCCCTCCTCATCTTCGCCGCAGCAAGGACTTTCTAAAAATTCATCAATTACGTCTCTTGCTTCTTTGTGTTTTTTTGCCAGTTTTTTTATCATGCTCATCTTTTTCACCTATCTTTTGTATGAACCAAAAAAGCTGAAAAGTATCTGCTGCGTCTATTAGCAGCTTGATTGCCTCATCTTGTTTATTTTCGGAAGCGTACTTTATCGCTGTCTCCATAAGCCTCATAGTGCTGGACAAAAGGTGCTTTGAAACACACCACATCTCCCCATCCCTATTTCTCACGATTCGCTTCATCAATTTGCTTCTAAGCTTTCGCACTTCGTTGTAAATCTCCAGATACTCTTTTCTTGATGTTTTTGAAACAGTAAATGCCAAGTGCTCCTCAACACCTATCAAATTCATCACTGCTACTGCGAGTTCGTGATCTCTTGCTACATCTCCTTTGTTTATCATTTTTTATCACCTATGCCTATATCAGCAAATATAATCCTATTAGGACCATGACTATGCCTCCGATTAATTTGATTATTTTAGATTCTGACCTTTGCCACTGCTGCATTTTTTTTACTGCCTGTTTATTGCTTGAAACTATCAAAATCACTATCAAAGGCAGTATGAACATTAAGTTGTAAGTCATCAGGTAAAACACGCCTTTGGTTGTCTGCGTTGCAATGAGTGCAAGTATTGAAAAATATATTCCTGCAGTGCATCCAAAACTGCAGG
The DNA here is from genome assembly GCA_018221175.1 of Candidatus Woesearchaeota archaeon. Lineage (GTDB taxonomy): Archaea > Nanobdellota > Nanobdellia > Woesearchaeales > BM511 > JAAOYE01. The sequence continues at coordinate 7,722 of JAAOYE010000111.1, read as the reverse complement.
TTCCAACAAGAAGGCCCAGTACAAAACTTGCCGGGACGCTTGATTTTTGCACTAATTCTGCTACTTTTTTCTTGCTTGCTTTTGGAAGTCCGAGATTGATTTTTGTTTTGAAAAAGTATTGGTAGATATTGAATAATCCGAGTATTATCACAGCTATCCCTGCAAGTTTTGCAAAGAAGTGTGGTTTTGTAAATATGATTGCTTTAAATATTCCAAGACCTATGAGTGTGAACGCTGCAAAGATGCCAAGGATGTATGACAGCCCGATTTTAAATGTTTTTAGCCTGGTTGCCTGTATAGTGAACATGAATGCTAAAAAGAAAAGTAAGACAGCGATTGTGCATGGATGGATTCCTGCTAAAAGCCCTGTTGTGAGCACTATTGGAAACAATTTTTTGAAAGTATATTCCTCTCTTATTTCAGGAGGATTTAATGATTCCTTGTTTTGTTCAAACCAGCCCAGATATTCGCTAAGAGGCAAGTCTATTTCGTATTTTTTTGCATCTCCCCTAAACCCCCATGCAAGGTAGTAGTCGCCTTTATCCATCTTGTCCTGATACAATAATATTGGTGTTTCTTGCGATAATGCTTCGTCAACCAAAGATAATGGCACGTGCCCCTCAAAAAAATATTTGTCATCAACAATCGTAACCATGTGAGCCTGGAGCGTTGGCGGGATGCCATGCCTGTCATTTATGCCTAAAAGCTCCTTTCTATATTCCTTGAGATTAACATAATCTTTGACTATTATGCTATCAACGCCGTTTTTTGAAAGCTGCGCCTTCATATCTCCAAGGTACCCTTGGCACATCCCGCAAGCTTCATTGTAATATATCACGGCGTCACTTGATGCTGCTATTGAAACTCCTGATAAGCTAATGAGAATGACAAGCAGGATTAATATTATTTTTTTCAAACTCCATCACCTTGTTCAACAGTCTTTGCCACTCCTTCTTTTGATGCCTGTTGATAGGCTGTCAATACCAGCTCTACTTCCCTGTTAACAGGGTCATTGCTTTGAACATAAACCACTCTTTCAAGTTCCCCAACAAGTCCTGGATGAACTAAAGGGTCATAAACCACGGTTAAAATACTGTTTTGGCCTGGCTTTATCACTGTATCTTCTATATCTGCTTCTGTGCAGCCGCAGCTTGTGCTTACAGATATTATCTCCAAGTCCTGGCTGCCAACATTTTTTACGCTGAATTCCTTTGTGATAATACCATCATCAGGGTTGATTGTTCCAAGATTGTAAGATTCTGTTTCAAGTTTTATGCTTGGTCCTATAGGCGTCTTTGTGCATGATGTGACAAAAATTAGGAGCATTATCAATATTAAAATTATTTTTTTCATTTCTTAGTCCACCTGCATGCCATTAATTGATATTGCCGCTTTTTTATCGTTCCATGCATTAGAATAAATGTTGATAAAGCGCGTAAAAGTCCCTCTCATCTTTGCATGCACATTGGGGTCGTAATAGATTTTTAAAGTCGCAGATTCTCCAGGAGAAATAGTCTTGCTCCAATCTTTTGGGTTGTTGCCATGAGATGCCATGCCAAATCTTGGCCCTTCTGCGCCATCAGAGACTATGCTTGCTTCTGTGCACATGCATGATGTGTCCATCCTGCTGATTATTAAGTCCTCATTCCCATTGTTTGAAATTTCCACTAAAGTGCTAACCTCGCCAAGTGCTTGACTTACAGTGCCAAGCCCTATCTCTTTTTGAGAGAATTCAATTTTTGCAAGGTTTTGAGGCGGAACTATTTTTTGATAAAGAAAAGCGATAACTATGATTGCAATGAGTCCTATAAAAGTATTTTTCACTATTTTTTTCCTAAATCTTTTTCTTTTAAGCACTTCCTGCTCTATTCTTCTTTCTTCCTTTCTCCCTTCCCTTTTTAGCTTCCTTCTTTGCGCTTTTGTTAAATTATCCATTAGCATCACTTAGTCTGTACAAGGTTTATCATAATCTTTTTTTGAAAATCAACAGGGTCGTTTGATATGATGGTCACATATCTTCTAATCCTCTGCTCATCATTTTTCTGTGTGCCATGAGCCATTGGGTCATAATAAACATTGAGAACCGCTGATTTCCCCCGCGGTATTTTCAAATTATAGCCTGTTGGGTTATCGCCGTGCATGCTCATCCCGAATCTTGGCCCTTCAATTCCTTCAAATGTTATGCTTGCTTCTGTGCACATGCATGATGTGTCCATGTTTTGAATAATCAGGTCTGACTTCCCCTCATTGGTGATTGTAAACGAAGTTTTTATTTCTCCGCCCTTTTGGCTTATTGTTCCAAAATCATATGTTTCTTTGTCAAAAACTATTTTTGGCGGGTTTTTGGGAGCATCTTCTAGTATGTACTGCTTTACATCATCTATCATTGAATCATCCATCAAGGTATCATACCCAAACGTCTTTACCATTTCGATCATAACTTTTTCATGGGGTGCATCGTTAAAAAGCAGGTTATCAAGCACTTTTTTTCTTTGAACAGCCATACCGCAGCAATCAGTATCTACGGGCTGTCCGCAGCAGGGACATTGAAACATGTCATAAAACTCTCTTTTTGTCAGCGGCTTTTCCATTAGGCTTCCATGAATGTATACTTCTTTTTGTTTTGGAAACGCATAGATAACCATGCTAATAGTTAATATTATCAAAACGCTGATTATCGCTAAAAAAATATGATTGTCTTTTCTGCCCATAATAGTTATGACAGCAAACCCGATATTTAAAAAAAAAGAAATAATAGGGAAAAATTAGGGAAAATAGTTAAACGCATGATTTATAAATATCTTAGTGTTCTCAGACCTTATGAGAGATAATAAGATTGTTGTTTTAAGTCTTCTTTCGCTAATCATGATAGCAGTTGTTATATCCATGAATTATGTCTCGTTTTCAAAGATTAATGATGTGATGGTTGATCAGTTAATGGAAAAGCAAGTTATTGAAACAGAGCACAGCGCAAGAAGAATCGAGGCGCATATCCTGCAGGTAAAAGATGAACTTGTAACATTAACCAGATTTCCTAATATTGAAAGTTATGATATTGAAGGCTGCGACGGATCTATGGCTTTAATTGACCAAAATATTGAAGGAAAGATAGATAATATTCTTAAAGTAAGCAGTGAAGGAGACATATTGGAGTGTTCAAGTGCTGAGTACCAACATCTATTAAATCTTAACATTAAAAACAAAGACTATTTCTTTTTGCCAAAAGAAACAAAAAAACCATTCATAACAACGCAAACCCAATTGGATTCTTCGCAGATTATAATCACTGCGCCGATTTTTCAGAGCGAAACAATAACACCTTACCCTAATTTCTTGGGTGAATTTAAAGGTGTTTTGATGAGTGTTGTTGAGATGGAAAAGGTTTACAATTTATACCTCCATCCTTTCATAAATGAAGACACAAGTTATTATATACTGCATGAAGACCAAAAAACAATTCATAAGAGTCCAGGCATCAAAGATTATATTGAATTTGAAGGCTTTGCTGATGTAAAGACAAACACAATTAATTCCTTTGAAGACTTTGGAGAAACAATAATTACAACAAGCAGCATATATCTTGGCTCACAAAAATGGGAACTTATTGTACTTACACCTCTTGACAAGATAAGCAAAGACATTCAAAGCGTTCAAAAAAGGCATTTGCTTAGTTTAGCGTTTGTTGTTGTAATCATAATCTTAATTCTTTTATCTCTTTTGTCACTTTTAAAATCAAAGCAGATTGTTGAAGAAAAGCTAAGCAAAGCGCAAATAACACTTGAAAAGCTTGGCATTAGCTCTGAAGCTGAAAGCAGAGGTTTTAACCAGGCAGATATTGAGCTTAAGCCAGGAAAGGTGTATTTCATTAAAGAAGACGAGGAAAATCATGCGCACGAACTTTTCATATCAGGACTTTCAAAGGGATTTATCGGACTGGGAATTATAAGACAGGAACCCGGGGTGTTTAAGAAAAAATACGACCTAAAAAAGACCTCGTTTATCAGGCTAAGCAAGAAAAAGTCGCAGGGACACGAAACTAACATTGAGAATATAGTTGAGATTATCAGCCAGTTCATAGAAAGAAATACTAAGTCAATAATTTTAATTGACCGGCTTGATTTTTTAATTGCTGAAAACGGTTTTGACAAGGTGCTAAAAAATATTTATGAATTAAAGGATAAAGTAAGCGACAGGCAAGCAGTTATTATTTTGCATGCAGACCCTGAAATTTTGCAAACCCCACAGCTTGCAGCGCTTGAAGCAGAAACAGTTGACATCTACGGCAAGCATCTTAAAAAACGAATTAACCTGACCGAACAAGAGCTTGGCATATTAAGGCATATCAATGACAATAATAAAATCAACAAATTAGTATCATTCAAAGAGATAACTGACAAATTCAACATTACAAAGCCCACAACAAGGTCAAGAGTTAGAAAGCTCCAGGAACTGGGACTCTTGCAGGTTGAACAAAGAGGAAGATTCAAATCATTAAAGATTACAAGCAGCGGGAGAAAAATCATTTGATTTTCACTATTTTTTCACAATAATTTATTCTTGTTTTTATATAGAAGCCCCTTATTTGTTTCTATGGCATTTGGATTATTCAAAAGAAAAGATCCGGTTTGCGGGATGAAAGAGGAAAAAGGCAAAGGCTTAGTTGATGGAGATATTTGGTTTTGCTCAAAACATTGTTTGAATGAGTATAAGAAAAGGCTGAAAAAATCAAAGCACCAGTATAAAGGATGCTGTTCGAAATGAATCAAAAGTTAGTATGACAGTAAAATTATCAGGCCTGTTGAAGCGTTATCTTTGGGAGGGCATCATTCTTTTGGAGAGTTAGCTTTTGATGTCGACAAGGACATAAAAGAATTCACAATAACAATAGAAGGAATTCCAAAGGTTGAAAAAAGAATATTTGTATGGAACTAAAAAAATAAAAAAAAGTTTTTTCATGGCTAATTAAGAAAAAGTAATTAATGTTCTACTGTTTCTTTTAATAGATTAATGCAATGTGTTATTGCTTCATAAAGAGCCCCAGTACGCATGGTATATCCTTCTTCTGAAGTTTCCCTAGAAACAGTTATTATTTCCCTTATTCTCCTTCTTAATTTATCCGGGTCTGTTATTTCTAAGTTTAGAAAATATATCCCTGCCATCATAATACCATCATCATTTTTAGATAATACTATACTATATTCACTTAATTGTTTCCTGAGAAACAAAAAAATCCTGTCAGGATTTGTCTTGATATTGTATTCGCTAAAATCACGACCAGAAAATAAAAGTCCATTTAACATCGACATTGCCCTATTAGTTTTATCTTCAGGTAATCCAACAATAAAGGCAAGGCCTGATTCTTCTGCAGATTCTTCTGATTGTAATGTTGAAACTATTAACTTAGATTCTTCTATATGTTGAACCTTTTTCCCACCATCTATATATGTTAACCTAGTCATTACTACTCTGGAAAAGTAATTATTTATAAAATTAATGGGGAAAAAACAAAAAAATAATTTTATCTGTGTTCTAGGTATGTTTTTATTCCGCGGTACGCAAGGAAAAGTATTAGCCATGGAAACAACCAAAAGACTGCTTTTAACAGCAAGTTAAAGCTTCCAACAAGATTCTTGATTAACGCAGAGAACTTGACAACTGCCACATTAACATACTCTGACTGCTTCTCTGACATTGAAAACGAAATTGTGGTATACTCAACTCTTTTGTCCAAGTTGTTGATTCTGTCTTCAATATATTTGATTGTTCTTTCCTGATTGAAAATATAATTATTCAAGTTAATCTTATCTTCAATCCTTTCTGCATCATCAAGAATGTCCTGATATCTTTTTAACCTGTCTTTTTCAAGCTTTAGCTGGTCTTCAAGACTCACGTACTGGCCTGTCACATCGTTTGAGTTCTCATTAAAGCTTGTGACTTCGCCAATCTCTTTTAGTTGCGTTACAACACTGTCATATTTGTCTGTGTCAACCTTTAAATGATAGCTTCCCCTGTAATAGGCTTTACTGCCTTTTCCGTAAAGATTAACATTCTCATTTAGAATAAAGGAGTCTGAGGAGACAACAATATTTTTTAACTTGTCTTCGTTTTGCTTAAACTCACCTCTCTTAACCTCTGTTGAAAGGCTTGATGTCTTTATTATCTTTCTTACTTCTACTTCAGGCGCAAAGTCGCCATTACCATATACAGGGGATGGATAATACGACGACCTGCTAGCTATTCCCATCTCCATGGCTTCATCAGCTGCAAATCCTCCTGCAAGCATCTTGGATGCAGTGCTTGTAAAAGGTGTTAAAAGAAAGCTGCTTCCTGACACCGCAAATAATAGTATCAAAAATAAGAGTATCAAAAGCCAGTTATCCTTTAGCTTCAATAATTGTTTTTTTAATGCCATTTTTTTATCACCGTTACGAGTTAATAAGCATTGATAAGCTTATTATTTATAAATACATGTTGAAATCGTCAGGTGACAACCGAAATATAAAACCACCGTTGCCGTCACCTTAGCCAATCACCGCTGTTTTTGTGGTATTGGCTGACGCTGACTGGGCGGGGGAAGTCCCTTACGGGGTGCCCAGTAGGTGGTTTTTGACAAAAGTTATTTAAACTTCTATAAATCAATATAATTAAAAGAGGTGCATTATGGCAAAGATTCCAGGACCGGTTCTTCTAATCGTTGGGGCGCTCGTAGGCGCATTTAGTTTCAGGCTTAATGGAAAAACAATAAATTATAATGGTCCATACGCACTTTTTTTGTACATCGCGCTTGTAATCGCGCTTTACGGCCTTGTAAAGACTTTGATATGGTATATGATGCGGCTTTCTAAAGATGAAAAAAAAGAAATAGAAAAAGAAGGAGATCTTGGAAAACAAAAGGAACAAAGACAGCAAACAGACGTTTATGACAAGCAGCAAACAGAAGATTATGACAAAGAACGCTACCGAATGATTATACACTGCAAAAACTGCGGGCTCCAGCATTATGTTTATGCCAACTTTTGCCAGCACTGCGGACAAAGATTGAAATAATTCCAAAACCGAAGAAAATTAAAAATGCTCAAAAACAGTGTTTTTGGCACACCAAAAATTTCAAAGAATTTTTTAGTGTTTTCAGGGCTTCAAATTCAAAACTTTTATAAAAAACTCATATATCTAAATTCTTACTATGGGCGTTTTTGACAATATGCTTGGACAAGAACAAAGCCTATTTAGAGACCCAGTAGCGCTTGACTATGACTTTATACCAAAACTAGTTCCGTTTAGGAAAAAGCAGCAAAGATATGTCGCTGACTGCATAAAGCCATTGTTTTCCAACAGAACAGGAAAAAACGTCATGCTTCACGGACCTCCTGGCGTTGGAAAAACAGTTGCTGTAAGGCACCTTCTAAAAGAGCTTGAAGACCAAACCGACGACATAATCCCAATCTATATTAACTGCTGGCAGCACAACACATCCTACAAGATATTCATGGAAGTCTGCAGCAATATTGAGTATAAGTTCACACACAACAAGAAAACAGACGAACTCTTCAAAGTAATAGAATCTCACATGAACAAAAAAGGGGCTGTTTTTGTTTTTGACGAAGTAGACAAAATAGATGACTTTGACTTTTTATACATGATACTAGAAAAAATATACAGAAAAGCAATAATTCTTATTTCAAACTACAAGGAATGGATGGTGGACCTTGATGAAAGAATCAA
>JAAOYE010000110.1 GCA_018221175.1 Candidatus Woesearchaeota archaeon | reverse complement strand
TTGAAAGCTCAATGACAATTGACTCTTGTCTAGACGGAAACAGTGTCTTCCCATTTTCTGGCTCTACACAAGATGATTTTTATGAGTATGTCGTGGACATTAAAATTGAAGACCAAAACGGAACAGCATCAAATCCTTACCCTGGGAATCTTACTGACAGCTATCTAAGAGCATTAGACTATGTAAAAGTTACTGCAACATTGTTTTGCTATTATAATTCTGATTATTACGCAATTCTTTACAAAAACAGCACAAACTCTGTGGACGCAGATTGGAAATTTATATATGGTGATATCTGTGATGCTCCTGGCAACGTAGAAATGACAATTGATACTATTCCTAACTTTCAAATAGATAATGTTATTGGTGACCACACAATAAGAGTGTGGATTGCATATAACTATTTAGGTGGCTTACAAGACATCTGCCCTTACAGTGATGCGCCGTGGGATTCTGACACCGATGACATAATAATTGAAGTAATTGAAAAAATTGACTTGGAAGCACCTGAAATCACTGTTATTGAACCAACAGAAGGGTATGCTTATGAACTTGTTAGCAACATTATCATTCCAGTCACAATCAACGTTACAGACAAAACCGGCGTCGATACTGTAAAGATTGACCTTGTTTATAACAACCAGACAACGCCATTAAATGTCACAGATAATGGTGGAGGTATTTATTCATCCAACATAACAAACATCACAAGCCTAGGATATTACGAAATATTATTTTATGCAAACGACACAATAGAAACAAATGGTACATCAAATACTGTCAACCATGTGAACAATTACACCAATGTATCTTTTTATTTAAAAAATGATGCTGGAATAAACATAATTAACCCGACATTAAATGCGATTTTTTCTTATCTAAATGTTTCACTTAGTTTCACAATAAATGACCCAGACATCCCTTATGTTAAAGTTTATTATATATTAAATGGGAACAGGACAAATCTGACAAAAAGTGATTATATTGAAACAGGAAGCAATACATCGACCTTTGTAAATAATTCATTAATCAACTTATCCCAGTCATTTAATCTAAGCCAAAATACTATAGGATATAAATTCCAGCTATTAGTTCGCAGACAGGGCAGCTCAAACGTAAATTCTACAATGATGCTTGTCAACGATTTATCTGGTCCTTTTGGTGGAGTAATTGATACAGTAACCATCTCAAACGTAAGCAATACAAGCTTTGAATGGGTAGTCTTTAATCTTACTAGTCCTATAAATCTAACAGGAAATACAAAGTATTGGGTAACTATAATTAGTGAGAATACTACTACTTACCTTGACTGGTCTTATGACTCAAATTATTTTAGAGGAGAATTCTATACTAATTCAAGCCTTGACTTATCACTTAGAGTGTATGACACTCAAAGATATAGCAATATATTAAATTCATCTGTTGGTATAAACACTCTGACTGTGTGTGAGAACAACAGCCTTTTTGCAAAGGAATGCTCATATACCGAGTATAAAACTGATCTGACACCCCCATATTTTGAGCTTCCAATATCCTATACAAGCCAGGTTGAGCTTGGTCAATTACAGGCAATTGTAGTTGATGTCAAAGATACTGTTTCGCCAATAGGTTCAGTAACTTTAGAATTCAATGGCACAAATGCCTCTATGCAAGAAATAGGAATTGTGACAAACGGCAAGAGATATAGAACCATATTAAGTCTCACTAAAACAAAATCGTATAATTTCACAATCTATGCTACAAACTCATTAGGTTATAAAAACAAAACTGCAATGTATTTTTTTAGTGTTAATGACACAACATCACCCTCTCTAGACAGCATTGTTCATGGTCCAAACGCAAGCGATGATATCGACCCAAATATTACAATAACTTTCAATTTCACACTTTCTGACGAAAGTAACATAACAACTGTTAAGTTTCAATATAAACCAGATACTACAGGTGTTTACACAAATTCTACTGTCACAAACATTGGTGGAGGAAATTATCAGGCAAACTTCACACCTCTTAATGAAACAACATATGATTATAAAGTTTATGCAAAAGACTCTCATAACAATGAACTATACTCTACAAACCAAAGTATTGACGTGTTTTATGAAAGAGATTGGAACACCCTGCCATTAATTTATAATGTTGTAAGAACTGATTCTGGCGTTACAGTAAATATTTACAATGTAACTGTTATCAATAACGGGGATGTAATAATACCTTTTTCTATTCAAAAAGGACCGCTTGTTAGCTACATAATGGTCTTTTCAAACAACACATTCAATGTGACGCCAAACAACAATGTAACAATCATGATAAATGTTACAACTCCTGAGACAGGAACCTATCCGGCAAACGCAATTATTTCATGTCTTTCAAGCTGTCAGATACAAAACCAAACAGTGGGAAACAGCATTGACGTTGGAGGTGTTGGTCCTTTTCTTGACATAAAAATATACAAAAAAGTAACTGAAGGAAGAATTCTTAGCAATCTTTATGATATGAGATATAATGATAATAATCAATATACAACCCCACATGAATTAATAGTTGAAATAAAAAATATTGCAGAAATTTATGATGCGCCAAACATAACATACCAGTTTTATTTCCCAGACAACTCAACAGGGTGGGACTCAACAATAAATGATACAACAAATTTAAGCCATAATTTTTCGCTTCAAAGGAAAAACTTTCAAGATACAAAAGAGTTTAGCATCAAATTCTTAATTGACAGAAAAACCCCGCTTGGAATATTGTTCAACCTAACAGCAAATGCTAGCGCATACTTCAATGGCACATGGAAAAACTATTCGAAATTAATACAAATAAATGTAACTGATGAAGAAGAGGAGCCTCCTTCTACCATCATTATTCAAGACCCTGGAGGAGGAGGTACTACACCTCCCCCCTCTAGCCCCCCGCCAGGAGGTTCACCAAAAACGCCCTCAACAGGTCTTGGACTTGGAACTACCATCTCATATAATCTCACTGTTAATCACCCAGAAAATGTTGACATACTAAGAGGGCAAAGCAAAACAATAAATATTACAATAAGCAACTATTTCAAGAACAAATACTTTGCAGCTATCAATTTTAGTGTTGAAGGTTACTTTGAAAATCAAATAAACTTTTCACCAAAAAACGTTGATGTATTGAATTTTAACGAAACAAAAACTATCACTATCACTTTCAATGCTCCATCTTATATAGGGTATAGTGTTAATGACATCTCGCTTGTTTTTGATTATATTCTTATCAACACTAGACAAAATATTAGCCAGGGTAGGAGTGAGACTACAAGAGATGGTTTTAGACTTATCATTAATGAAGTTGACAGAGAAAATGCTGTTACTTGTCTTGAAAAAAGCGCACATATTGTAAGAAATGCAACTATGCTTAACATTAGTTCCAATTATCTTAATGAAAAACTTCAGCAGCAAAGCCAGGCGCTTGCAACAATGGATTTCACGCTCGCACAAAAACTTTGCTTTGAAATCGGAAATGACTTTGAAAATATTTTAGATTATAAATCCAGGTTATTTTATTTGAATGAGATGATTGAAAAAAGAGACAAAGAAGGTTATGATATGGGTGATGTAAACAGGCTTTTTGAAATTGCAAATCAACTTTTTATTGAGGGTGAATTTGACAGTCTTGGAAACTCACTTAAAGATGTTGAAAGCAGCTTCGCGCTTCAAATCGCGATTGAAGACTCAAACCTGTTTAACAGATCTGGCAAGTTTATTAAAAATAATTTCAAAGAAATTTTGGTGTTTTTATTTATTTTCATCATTTTATCTGATTTTGCCTATAAAGACATTAAGAAAAGAGTTGTAAAAAACAATTTGAAAAGTCTTGTTGAGCAAAAAAAGGAACTCCATGACAAACTTACTGAGCTTCAAAATAAATATTACGTTAGAAAAGATGTGAGCCAGGAGTACTTCCAGATCCATTTTGACAAGTACAATGAAAAAATATCAAAAATAAATGAAGACACCATAAACTATGAGAACACACTTGAAAGACTTGGGAAAAAAGTAGGGCTTGGTGCGTCGCTTGAAGAAAAAGAGGAAAAGATAAAAGAAAAAATTACAGAGCTTCAAAAAAGCTATTACATACGACACAGCATTGACAAAAAGGTTTTTGATAAGATGAATGAGAGCTTCAAAAAAGCTCTTGCAAAATTAAGAAAGGAAAAGCTTGTTGCAAAGACAAGCAAAAAGAATCTTTTTATGGAAACTCTAAAAAAACATTTTGAAGAGATTAAAAACCGTTTTAATAAAGAGAAGGGCGAACAAAGTAAAAAAAATGATATTAAGACAAAAAGTTTATAATGTAACAAGACGATTGTTATTCGTAAAGAGAGGTGAAAGATTTGGCAGAAGGTGACAACAAGCCCCATTTTACAGCAACTTTTATGGAGTTTGAAGGCCTAAAAGAAACAGCAAATATCGGTACTGGCGCTGCTGCAAATGCACTTTCAAATATATTCAAAAGAAAAGTAAATTTCTCACTTCCTACGATAGATCTTGCAAGTCCCTCTGAAGTTAATGAGATTGTTTCAAGTCCTAAAGAAATGTTTGTTGGCGTATTTTCAAGCATAGAAGAGGGAATAAATGGGAATATTGTTATGATTATGCCATTTGGCTCTGCACTTCAGCTTACAAGGGAGTTTCAGGACAATACAAAAGAGCTGTCAGATAACATTACTGACATGGATAAAAAGCTATTGGAAAAAATTGGTGTTGCTGTTATCGCATCTTATCTTTCACCTATTGCTAAGTTTTTTGAGCAGAAAATCAGGTTTAATGCTCCAAATGTTATTTCTGCTTTTGGTGAGGCATTGTTTGACTTTATATTAATCGATCTTGGAAAAGTTGACAAGGTAGTTGTTATTAAGCTTGGTTTTGATATTGACGCTATAGATGTAAAAGGTGATTTAATCTTGTTTTTATCGCTTGATTCACTAAATCAGCTATTATTAAATATTAAAAGAAAATTTAAACGAAAGGAGGAAGAGCAGTTAATTTAAGGCAATAATAAAGTTTATAAACTTAGTAGACGGGAAAATTATTCAATAGAAAAAGAGTGTAAAAAGTGGGTATAAAAGAAGACTTAATGAAAAATCGTACAATTTCAATAATATTCCCTATAAAAGATTATCCTATTTTAATTGATGAGGTTGTAAAAGAGATTTCAGAGAATTTTAGGAAAATACTTTTTGTCTCTTTAAATAATCTTTATAATCCTTTGAAAAGAAGGCTTGAGAAAATTGGGACAGATCTAAGAAAGTTCACATTCATTGACTGTGTGACTAAGACTGCTGTTCCGCAGCCTCAGGAGCATGATGACTGCATTTATGTGTCGTCACCAAGCGCGCTTACTGAGATAAGCATTGCTATTACAAAGACTATTCAAAATACCTACCCTGACATCATTATTTTTGATTCTTTATCAACGCTTTTGATTTATGAAGATGCTATGACTTCTGGACAGTTTGTGCATTCTTTGACAAACAAGATTAATGCTTTTGGAATTAGTGCTGTTTTTACAATTTTGGATGCTGAAAAAGAGCAGGCTTTGATAAAAGATCTTAACATGATTTTGGATAAGGTGATTAGGGTTTCTGCACCCAGCAATCTTGGGCAAACAGAGCAGCAATCGCCTCCGAGGCCACAACCGCAACCGCAAGCAGATTCTCAACAGGAACAATCCATGCCAGCTGCGCCAGAACAAGAGCCAATGCAAGAAAAACAGCCACAACCAGAACAAGCGCATCTAGAAGAACCTCAGGAAGAATTCCAACAACCGCCTAAAGAAGCAAAAAGCAGTGAATCTGCCAGTGAAAATAAACCAAAATCACAAGAAGAGGAAGAAACACATCATCCTTCTCAATAATTTCTAAAAAAACTCTTTTTAAAACTTAAAGTAATTTATATTTACATTTTTATTCTAATAGAATACCGAAACTCTTAAATAGTATTATTCATAATATGATAACACATATTATTAATTCGTTATTAATTATTAATAAATAATAGTAAACTATCGAAAAGATGATAACGCCTGAGTTTGAAGCAATTAAACTATTTTCTACAGAGCTTTCTCTAAATCTGACAATAAACCAGATCTCCAAAGAGCTAAAAAAACCGTACGCGTCGACAAACAAGTATGTCAGAGACTTAATTGACGCAGGAATATTCAACAAAAAGGTTGTGGGCTCAGCAATTCTTTGCTCCCTAAATTACACCAATGAAAAAACATTAGGGCTTTTGATGTTAAATTCCATAGGGCAAAAAACTGAATTTTTAAAAAAAACTGACAAAAAAAATATTGCGATAATTGAGTCAATAAAAAACATACAATCCATTAAATCGTTATTTATTACCGACGATAAATATGTTTTAGTCTGTGAAGATAAAATACTTGCAAAAACACTGCTTGAAGAATTAAAAAGCAAAAACACCCGGCTTAAGCAGGCAGATATTCTCCTACTTGACCAAAACGGGTTCAGGCTAAAGGTCAAGAGTTTTAACATGAAAACAACAGTGGTCATTGAGGGCTACGAAGCATTTTGGAGGCTGATAAGCGAGATGATGACATAATCAAAAAGTATCAATTACCCGCAGGGAAAAAGAGGTGAAAAGAATAGTATCAAAAAAAAGAAAAAGAGGTGAACTGAGTCTTGACAGATTTTAATAGGCTACTTGGTGAAGTAGAAGAAAAAAGAGCATTTATTTTGCCAAACGGCGCCAAAGTCAAAAGTCTGGCGGAGTTAGCCAGCAGGCTAAGGTACATGGATGACTCAGTCTACCACATGCACACGAATCCTGAGAATAACAACTTTGCAAACTGGATTTCTGGAAGTCTTGGCGATGATCTTCTTGCTCAAAGAATAACAAAGCTACAGGATAAAAAGGAGTTTATCAAAGAGATAGAAGACAGAATACAGCAGGCAAAACTCTCACTTCAGGCAAAAAAAGATGTGGGTGAAGAGGTCAAGACAGATGCCCCTCCAAAAGAAGAAGGAGGGCTTGAAGAAGAAGTTGATGAAGATGAGGATTTAGAAGAAGACGAAGACTTAGATGATGAAGACACAGACAAAGATGAAGACTTAGACGAAGATGAAAGTGCAGAAGATGAAGACGACGAAATGGATGAAGACACAGACGATGACATGGAAGAT
>JAAOYE010000109.1 GCA_018221175.1 Candidatus Woesearchaeota archaeon | reverse complement strand
TCCTTTGACAGTAATAGACTTTGCCGATCTTCCCATTTTTGACGCAACAACATATCCATCTATTTTACTGCTTGAGAAACGTACACCTGCAAATGGGGATAAAACATTGGCGGCAACATTTACCGATGCTGAACAGCTTGAGCATCTGGACAAGACGCTTAACGAGATAAGCTTTATAATGCCTGTTAAGGCGCTTAAACCGGAAGGATGGAACCTTGAGCCGCCTGAGGTCCTTGCCTTGATGGAGAAACTGAGAAAAGCCGGAACGCCACTCGGAGAGTATGTCAAAGGTAGGTTTTACCGTGGCATTCTGACAGGTCTAAACGAAGCTTTTGTAATCGATAAACAGACACGTGAACGGTTGATTACAGAAGACCCTAAAAGTGAAGAACTTATAAAGCCCTGGTTGCGAGGCAGGGACATAAAGAAATGGAAGGCTGAATGGGCCGGGCTGTACGTGATATTTACGCGAAGAGGCACGGATATTAATAAATGTCCTGCTATAAAAAAGCATTTGGAACAGTATCGCAAAAACCTGGAGCCGAAAAAATCGAGCACACAAAAGAAAGGGCGTAAACCGGGACCATATAAGTGGTTCGAGATTCAGGACAACATTGCCTATTTTAAAGAATTTGAGATGCCTAAGATCATGTATGCTGAAATTGCAACAGCGGGCAAATTTCTTATCGACATTGAGGGATACAATTCTGATACAACCTCTTATATTATGGCAAACGATTCCCAATATCTGCTTGGTGTGCTTAATTCAAAAATCTTCACATATATGTTTTCTAAAACAAGCTCTGAAATCAGAGGAGGCTTTTTTAGATGGAAGCGGCAGTACATGGAACAACTCTCCATCTTTCCTGCTGACGACAAACAAAAGTATCCGATCATCGATTGTGTCGAAAAAATCATTGCCAATCCCGATAGCCCTGATATTCCCCGTCTTGAGAAGGAGATAGATAAACTGATCTATAATCTGTACGGCCTTACACCGGAAGAGATAGCGATTGTGGAGGGGAAGACATAACAATGCACAAAGAAAAAAAGACAGGTATATCTTCTGAAAAAATGAGTCAAAGTATAATACTTGATAAATTACATCATATATCTAAAATTCCCAAACATGGAACAGGCGATTATAAACAATGGCTTGAGCAGGAAGAATTTTTACAGTTTCTTTTGGATACTTGTGAGAGTGAAATCCCTTTATATGTCTCTCATAAAGGAACTTATATTTATTCTGTATTTCTTCCGCAAAACTGTTTGAGGGGCAATTACATTCATGACTTAATGAAATGGAACTGCAGTCCTGACAGCTCCTGGGGATATAGTTCTTCTTATAATAAAAAGGGAGAGCCCCAAAATATCTCTCTATCACCTCCCTTTGATTTTTCCGGATCAAAATTATTAAAGAAGGCTACTCCTATAACTTTTTTTAGGTGTTTTGAGGGCAGAATAGGACAAAAAAGTTATATAGAGGTTCTTCAACTGCTGACTCATCTTAATGGTTTACACTTTATAGGAGAAAAGAATGCCTATTGCCGCCTGAATGAGGACGGAGATATTGAAGAGGTTATTAAAATTCACCACACACCAGGAGACATTTTAGTAACAATGAAACAGAATTTGCTGGATTATCATTTGTTTTTATCTGACGCGGTATTGTTACGACTTTTTGATAGAAAACTTTGCAATGATTGGTCAAGCTTTAGAGAAAAAAACAGGAATGAATCTGATTTTTCTGATAAAAAGAATAAAATCTATGCTCGCCGAGTAATATCATTTAACAAAGAAAATCTGCCAACAGCAGGTGGGTTAAGAGGTTTTCAAATTATACGTAATAATCAGCCGCGCAAAAAGATGCTGAAGATTATAAACGGTGGACGTTTAAAGCCTCAAAAGTATGAAAAGTTTATTGCTGATGATTGGAAGCATGACAAAATTGTTTCATGTTCATGCGACCCCAAAAAATTGAGCAATTATTATGAAGTGTCAGATAAACCTTTTGAAATTTCACCAGCCTTTTTTAAGCCTGATGTTTTATTAAAGTACAAACAAAATCCAGAAAAATATACTCTTGATCAACGGAGAATTAGCTGCCGGGGTAGTTGGAGTTTAAAAACATACGACATTAACA
Source organism: Candidatus Woesearchaeota archaeon (assembly GCA_018221175.1). Classification (GTDB taxonomy): domain Archaea; phylum Nanobdellota; class Nanobdellia; order Woesearchaeales; family BM511; genus JAAOYE01. The sequence continues at coordinate 981 of JAAOYE010000109.1, read as the reverse complement.
AAGCAGGACAGGTTCATACCTATTTGACGTACTTAGGATGTCTTCCGCATTCAGAGCAACTTCATTGGAAGTCTTATAATGAGAAACCAAAAGCCAAAATATCAACGAGAGCTTTCACAACAGATCTCATGGGACGGTGGGATTTATCGTATGAACCATTATCTGCATTAAAAAAAGCCCTGAAAGAATTAGAGCAAACAAAACCCGAACTTTGGTCATGTGCCAATCAAAAGCTATTTCAACAACTCAATTATCCGGTTACTGATTCACTGAAAGAATGGACAGACGAAATTCATACATTAGATAAACTTGTAGTTGAGGGTCTTAAGGAAGCTTATTTAAAGGGAATCGCAATATCTTTGAATTGTTATGACAATAAACTTCGTTCTATAAAACTGCTAAGAAAGATTCTTGAAACAAAAGGGATCGATGGCCATGAAATCAATGAAATCATATCTCCATTGGAAAAGATCCATTTTTTGAGGACAAAGTTTGCCGGACATAGCTCTGGAATAGAAGCAGATAATATCAGAAAAGATTTGATTGCAGAGCATGGAAACCTCAGAAATCATTTTCGTGCTCTTGTAGAAATAACTGATAAAAGCATAAAAGAACTTAAGCATATCCAACTCTAAAGAAGGTGAATAAGGAAGAGGCCGTGAGAGGCCGGGTCAGCCCTTGAAATTGTACTTCATAAAATTGGATAAAATACATTCTAATAATAATATGAAATGAAAAAAATTTTCATAAGCTCAGCAATATCAGGTTCGGAACGAATCTTCGACTTTGCAGAATACCTCCACGCAGCCAAAAAAGTCGCAGAAATTATGGGTGACAGTCCGGTCATGAGTGAGGATTTTAGCGCAGGGTCTTATCCATTAATTCACTGTTTCACAAAAAAATGAAGAAAGGATAGAATGATAATTGTTAAATCGAGAAATAAATGTTCAATCCGGCTGACTATTGAGAGATGGGGACATA
>JAAOYE010000017.1 GCA_018221175.1 Candidatus Woesearchaeota archaeon | reverse complement strand
TATCAAAACTCTCAGTGCAACGTAAACTTCCAGCAGATAAACACAAGTGTAAAAACCGACTTGGCTTATCCAAATTCATACATTTCAACAAACATAACAGGATTTAGCGCATATCTTGTGGGAGAGCGCATAGTTGTAAGCATAAACCCAGACGACCCGCCAACAAGCCCGTCAAAAGAAACATCAAGTGGAGGGGGGGGAGGGGGAATAACAGAAGAAGAACTAGCGGCAGCACTAAAACCCCTAAAAAGAGATACGCTCTCAGTTGACACAGCAGAAATAAACAAAGAGCTGTACAAGGGAGAATCACTTAGAGGAAAACTTCAACTCTTCAACGACCAAAACGAAACCCTAAACATAAGCATCTTAAAATCAGGTCCGGTTGCAAAATACATTAAATTTGATGAGACAAGGTTAAAGATTGAGGTAGGAAAAGAATTTGAAGTATTCTATGAAATCAGCGTTCCAGAAACTGCAAATTCAGGATTTTACAATGGAGAAGTAATCCTTAAAAGCAACAAGGGAGAAAAAATAATACCTGTAACTCTGAGGGTCTTTGAAAGAACAGAGGAGCTCTTAAGCTTTACACTAACACCTCTTTCACAAGTCCTTAGCCCTGGAAGAGACTTGGAGCTCAACATAAAAATAGACAATCCATTTGATGCTACTATCGGCGTAAACTACACTGTTGAGCTAATAGATGAAAACTACAATACAATTCTAACACAGGATAAATATGTAGAGGTAGGACCAGGAGGATACGTGGGTGACCTCACATTAAACATTAGTGATGACATGAAGCTTGGGGTCTATACAGTAAGAGGAATTGCAAACTATCTGCTTGAAGAAAAAGAGATAAGTATGAAGGACTTTGATTACATTACAGTAAGAGAGCCGTTCTTGCAAAGGACAATTTACGGCCTAAAGGTATGGCTGTGGCTTTTAATGGCACTTGTAGCATCAGGAATCCTTTTAGGGATATATGGTGCTGAAATGTATCTTGAGTCAAGAAAAAAGTATCATATTGGCATGCCAGACTTGCATCAGCTTCCAAAGCCAGGCCCAAGAAGTGGCTGGGTTGGAAACATTGCAGAATCAAAAATCAGAGCATTCATTGACTTTGAAAAACTCACAACCCACACAATAGTGGCAGGTTCTACAGGCGGTGGCAAGACAATAGCAGCACAAGTCATAGTAGAAGAAGCGCTAAAGAAAAACATTGGGATAATAGTCTTTGACCCAACAGCGCAATGGACTGGTTTTTTAAGAAAGAATGAAGATGACAAGATGTTTTCAAGATACTCAGAATTCGGGCTGTCAAAATCAGATGCCAAAGGATTTAATGGCAACATCCACAAAGTCTCAGACGCAAAAGAAATAATCGATCTTAAACAATACATGAAGCCAGGAGAAATACATATCTTCACGATAAACACGCTAAATCCAAAAGATATAGACATATTCGTTGCAAACACAGTAAGTCAAATCTTTTTGTCAAACCTGGAAGAGTCGCCAACGCTCAAAACAATTGTCATATACGACGAGGTGCACAGGCTGCTCTCTAAATTCGGAGGAAGCGGAGAGGGATTCATACAAGTTGAAAGAGCTTGCCGTGAGTTTAGAAAATGGGGTATTGGCCTAATGCTTATTTCACAGGTTTTATCTGACTTTGTTGGAGAAATCAAGGCTAACATCAACACCGAAGTACAGGTAAGAACAAGGGATGAAGGCGACCTTGAAAGAATCAAGACAAAGTATGGCGAGGAAATACTAAAAGCTGTAGTCAAGCAAAGCGTAGGGACTGCGATGATTGAAAACGCTGAGTATAACAAAGGAAAACCATATCTGATATCATTTAGGCCAATCCTTCACAACGTGAAAAGGCTTTCTGACGCAGAGCTTGACAAATATGCTAAATTCAATGAAGTTATTGAAGACCTCTCCTATCAAATTGAGCAGCTTGAAGAAGCAAGAGAAGACGTGTTTGATTTGCGACTAGAATTAAATCTTGCACTTCGAAATCTAAAAAGCGGAAACTTCAACATGGTAAACATCTATCTTGACTCGCTAAAACCCAGAATGACAAGGCTATGGGACAAGCTTGGCAAAAAGCCAAAGAAAAAGGAAAAACTCATGGTCTCAGATGAAATAATTGAAGCTGAAGTAAAAAAAGCGGAAATAGCCAGAAAACAATACCTCAAAGAGCAAAAAGCACAAGAAAAAGATTCTAAAACGAAAAAAGAGGATTCAAAAGAGGAAAAGGAGACAAAGAAGGAAGAAAAAGAAGAGAAAGAAACTGATGATGAAAAGCCTGAAGACGAACAAAGCAGTGGAACTATTAGTTCTGATGAACCGGAACCTGAAGAAGATGAAGCTCCAAAACCTAAAGGAGCACAACCAAGCGTTGCTGTTAGTGCCGATAAACCGGAACCTAGACCAACAGGCCTTATCAATCTTAGAAGAATAATAAAAAAGAAAGAGCCTGAAGAAGAGTCAAAAAAGGAACAGGAAGAAAAGCCCAAGCCAAAAGGCCCAAAAACAATCGAACAAAAAATAATGGAATTAGAAGATGAAATAGATGATTTAAGACTTAATATTTCTGACATGAGAAAACAAGGAAAAGATGTTAAGATTGCAGAACTTAAATTAAAGTCTTTGCCAGCGCTTGTAAAGATGGCAAGGGCAACACAGTCAAAAAAGGATTTTCAAAAAGTCAAGACAAAACTAAAAGAGGTGAAAAAAGAGCTTGCATAAGTTAATTAGGAGGGAAATGACATGAAATTAGTTGATAACAATGGCCAGTACAAAATAACCATCCCAAAAGAGCTTGCACAAGCCAAAGGATGGGAAGCTGGAACCCAGATAAGGTTTGTCGAAGACATAGAAGGCAATGTGCATCTAAAAGAGATGCCAAAAAGAAAAAAAGCCTCTAAAAAATAAAGATTATAAGAAAAGAAAAGTCGACGGCTAAGCAAGCTTCCCGCACATAAGTGCAGTACAACAGTGCAACGCAAGCGCGTTTAACTTCGGTGTTCGAAATGGGAACCGGTGGAACCACGCCGCTATGGCCGTCTAAAAAGAGAGAAAAACAGCTTGATTTAAAAATCTAACGATTTTTAATGACCTTCAAAAGAAGTCTGAGCATAATATTTAAAGCCAGCTTTTCTTAGCTTTTCTCCGCCTTTAATATCTGGCAAGTCAACAATGAAAGCAATCTCAACTATTTCTCCGCCAAGATTTTTTACAAGTTTAGCAGCAGCAATAGCTGTGCCCCCAGTTGCAATCAAATCATCGATTATCAACACTTTATCACCATTATTAATTGCATCTTTATGAATTTCTAATGTGTCAGTTCCATACTCCAACTCATAAGTCTCGCTAATAGTTTCTGCTGGGAGTTTTCCTTTTTTTCTTACAGGAACAAACCCTTTTTCAAGAAGATATGCCAATGCACCACCAAGGATAAAACCACGACTGTCAATACCTATTATTACATCAATATCCTCTTCATTGTATCTCTTGTAAAAATCATTTAGGCAAAGCTTTAACCCAACAGGATCTTTTAGAAGCGTGGTTATATCCCTAAACATAATGCCTTTCTTTGGCCAATTGGGAACTGTTCGAATTTTATCTTTAATCTCTTTTCTTTCAGGAGTCATTTTAACTCACCAATTTTAGGAATGGCACCCATCAATAATTTAATTACTTTGTCAACATTCTTTCCAAAAACACTCAATACTTCATCCCATGTAACAGGGGGGACATCATCAAACAAGCAGTCATAATCAGTAGCCATAGCAACAGCAGCATAAGGAATCTCTGCCTCGTTTGCAAGAGCACACTCAGGCGCAATGCTCATATTGATAACATCAGCACCCCACAAAGAAAACATCTTACTCTCGCCGCGCGTTGAAAACCTAGGGCCTTCAATTGTAACAACTGTTCCCTTATCATGATACTTTATCCCGGTTTCTTTAGCACTATCTATCAAAACTTTTCGCAAATCCTCAGAAAATGGGTCTGCCATAGGTGTATGCTTGATTTTTCCGTCTTTAAACTCTTCAAAAAAACTAAGCTCACGATTCCTTGTAAAATCAATGAACTGGTCCAAAATCACAAAATGCCCTCTGCCAATCTCTTTTTTTAGGCTGCCACACGCAGTTGTAGCAATAATGTGTGTGACACCCAATTTTTTTAATGCGGCAATATTTGCCCTGTAATTTACATGTGTTGGAGGGATAGTATGCTTTTTTCCATGCCTTGGCAAGATTGCAACTTTTACTCCATCAATCTTTCCTGTTTTAATCTTGTCAGAAGGAGCGCCAAACTCAGTTTTTACAACAACTTCTTTTGCATCCTTTAAAATATCAGGGTTGTCAAGCCCAGAACCGCCAATAATGCCCACTTTAACCATGATAATAAAGGTTTTTTTCACTATATTTATAAATCTTGCTTCAAAAAACAAAGCATTTATATACAACTGTATATTATTTTGTACAGATGTACAATAACAATTATAATGAAAACAAAGTACTCAGCTTTTTTTTTGAAAAACCAACAACAAGATTTCATATAAGAGAGCTTGCAAAACTTGCAAAGATACATCCAAACACGATAATTAAGATAACAGACTCATTAGAACAAAAAGAATATATAACTAAGAAGAGATACAAAAATCTTGTAGAAGCACAGGCAAACACTGAATCAAACAAGTTTGTAAGAGCCAAAAAATTTTTTAATATATTTAAAATATATGACTCGGGAGTTGTGGATCAATTAATATCTTATTATAAGCCAAAAGCAATAATACTTTATGGCAGTTATTCAAGAGGGGAAGACTTTGAAAAAAGCGATATAGACCTGGTAGTTATAACAAAAGAAAAAAAACAAATAAATAAAACTCATTACGAAAAAAAATTAGATAAAGAGATACACTTAACATTAATTGACTACACAAAGATTTCAAAAGAATTTTACACTAATCTTATAAATGGCCATGTTTTACACGGGTATCTGGAACTAAAATGAGAGATTTTGAATTTTATTTGGAAAAAAAAGATGTGAAAAAAGTTTCAAAAGATACTGCTTTGGCAAATTCTTTGATAAATGGAATAAAAAAAAGACTAAATTCACTTAAAAAACTTGATTCAAAGGATGACGCGATACTTTTCTTTGAAACAGGCTATGACTGTATAAGAGAAGCATGCGACGCAATCTTAGCAGTTAAAGGATATAAATCATATTCTCACATAGCTTCAATAGCATATCT
>JAAOYE010000016.1 GCA_018221175.1 Candidatus Woesearchaeota archaeon | reverse complement strand
GTTTATTGATTTTGTGAAGAGCAAAGAAGGACAGACTATTCTGGCCAAGCAGGGTAAGATTATTCCCCTGCCATAATATAACCGATCAGATATAATAATCCGTCATCAGGGGGCAAGAGACAGGTTAAACTGTTTCTTGCCCTTTTTATTCCGCAATGAGATATAATTATGGAGAAGAAGACTGTTAAAGTTGCGATTATAATTCTAAAGAGTTGTCTCGCCTTATCCGTGCTGTTCGGGGCTGCTTTTTTTATCCGTGAGGTAAATAAGCAGACCAAAACAATCGCTGATTTACTGGACGTCGATATTATTATCATACCAAAAGCAGCTGAAAATTACCCCTCCCGGTTTGTAGTTGCCGACGTAAAAAAGCCCTTATACCTTCCGCCTGAAATCCTTGAACATCTTCCTGATGACCCGAAAATTGAAGAGCTGACATATCATGTCCATCTTGGCAAACCACCTTCCGATTGCTGCACGTATATAGACGGACCGATTATAGCATTTGAAGAGAAAAGTGATTTTATTATTGGCCCGCTCATTGCGGAACGTCGCAAAAACGGACCCCTGACCAAACATGAGATTCTTGAAGGAGGAGCTATAAACGATTACTTAGGGTTGATAACGGATATTATATTGTTCAACAATGACATTAAAATTGTCGGGCACTTGAAACATTCCGACACAAATTTTGACAATTGTGTATTCATGCGCATTGAAGATGTTGCAACAATTTCTCCTAAAGACCTGCCCAACTTTCCGCAGGGAAGTGTCTCGGTGATCTTTGTAAATCTCAATGCGACGGCAAATGTTTCTGAATTTACGGCAAAAATTAAGAAGTCTTACCCCTATACCTCGACGATATCAAAAGGGAATTTCTTTCAAGGACTAAAAGCATTTTTTTAAAGTAAAAACCAAGCTGCTGAATAAACCGTTTCTTGCCACCCACTTTATAATGAGCTAAAATTGCGATTATCCCTCATTATTCTCCGAATATATCTTCAGCCACCACAATTGCTTTCTCAATATCCAGGATATAAATGTCATTTTTTTTGAGGGAGGATTCACCGAGCCATTCATCTACATGTTTCTTCGTACAGAAGAAATTCATATTGTTTCAACACGTTGATGCCCAATCCTTGTATTTCCTGATATCTACATGTAAGGCATAAGTTGTTGATGGGGTCAATTGCGAGATTCTACCTCCCTTAATCTCTATTGATACAGGCGTGTCACATTTCCGGCATGATGAAGAAATTAATATGTCCTGGTCAAAGTCGTAAGCAATTCCCAGAGAGTCTATTGCACACATTGCATAAAAAGATCGTCCATCTTTAAGTTGAACCTTATGCCGGGTCGGCAATGCTGAAACAGGATATGCTCCTGTAATCGCGCCATCTTCCCTGAATACGACAAGGTCTTTTTCAGCAAGAGTTTTTATGATCGATTTTTTATCTTTTTCTTCTATCTCATCAGGGAAAACCGGACGATTTGCCTCTATAATTTTATCGAATAAAGCAGCCCGTACGATTTTCTCACGCTCATTCATTGTTGAGTGAATATTAGGTGTGTCGAACTGTTTATCTGCGTCTGTCTTTACCCTCATTTGTTCCCCCAATCATACACGAAGTTTTTTCTTTGAAAACTGCTGGTTATGAAGCACAGCACGAAAGCTTTTTCAC
>JAAOYE010000108.1 GCA_018221175.1 Candidatus Woesearchaeota archaeon | reverse complement strand
TGTCTCCAGTGCAAAAACTTTTCCAGTGCAAAAAATATTACTATGCCAAGCAGCACAAACAATGATATGTAGACTGAAAAACCATACTCTTCAACCACTTCTGGCAAAAGATGAATTATAACATCTCCAAGCAGTGCCCCTGCTGAAAAGCTGACTAAAAAAAGAAGTATGTTTGTAAGATCTCTTTTTGTAAACAATAAACTCAATACACCTATAAATGACACTATACTAACAAGAATAACGCTTCCAAAGATGTAAGCAATTTCTTGGACCATGCTTATTTTGTTAGTCCTGTTTTATATATATCTTTTGCAATCTCTTCAATTTTTTTGACATCTTCAAGTGTCTTAAAAAGAATTTCTCCATAATTGTGGACAATGATTTCCTCTCCATCAATTCTAATTACAGCAATTATTTTCCCATCCTCTACAGTCTCATATTTTGAGACAATCTTTTTTATGTCAAGCTTTACATTGTTTTTTGGCTTGGCAGAATATGCGGCTTTTGTATTGCATTCTGAGACAGAAAAAGGGATTCCTTTCCCTTTTAAAAGTTCATATTTGCCTTTGCAAACCTTACAGTCCGCATCTTTTTTTACTTTGATTTTGAAAAAATCGTTCTTCCATATATCAAATCTTATTATCTCTTTTGAAGGTGTTTTTTCTGTTAAAATCTTTAATGCTTCTACTGCCTGAATAGATGCGACAGTATATGTTGCAGGGTTGATTATTCCATCATTTTCGCATGTAGCGTGATTTTTGGCGTTTTTTAGGATGCAGTTTAGGCATGGTGAGCCAACAATAACACTGTAAACTATGCCAATAGAGCCGGCAGCAGAACCGTAGATAAATGGGATTTTATTTTTTTTGGCGTATTCATTGAGCAAGAACCTTGTTTCCATATTGTCTGTGCCGTCGATAATTATGTCTGCTTTTATATCATTGATATTTTTTTCTGTAAGTCTTTTTGATATTTTTTCTATTTTTAGTTTTGAGTTTATTTCTTTAAGGTGTTTTTTTGCAGCATCAGTCTTTTTTTCTCCTGCATCTTTTTCTGAGTATAATGACTGCCTTTGGAGGTTTGAGAGCTCTACTTTATCATTATCTGCAATTATCAGTTTTCCTATGCCTGAACGCGCCAATAATTCTGAACACACACTTCCAAGAGCACCCATTCCAACTATGGCTGCTGATTTTTTTAAAAGCAGTTTCTGGCCTTTTTTGCCTATGTTTTTGAAAAGTTTTTGTCGTGAGTATCTGTCTTCCATAATGGGTGTAGCTTCTTTTATATATAAAAATCTTTAGAATTATCTGAAATATTCAATTATTTTTTCTACAAGAGTTTTTTTGGGGTCCTTCTTCAATTATCCTTAATCCGACTCTTTCAATATCATAATGGGTGCATGTTGGTGCTAATTCTTCTAAGTTTTCAGGTATTAACCGTACTTTGTGTGCTTTTTGAGGCATGTATTTCACACTTCCATCATTTTCTAAGTAGGTGTCGCATCGCGGTAAACATGCTTCACAAATCGAGTCTTTTTGGTTTTGTCGCGGGTGGCTGATTCCCATATTTCTAGTTAATTCACACTTATTTAAAAAAATTACTATATTGTCACTAATAAGTAACTACATAAACGAAAGGTTTATAAAGTGGCCATACATACAGCTCTTTATGACGAGAAACCAAGGAGTAACTATGAGCAAAGAAAGAGGAGATAAGCTTGGAACAATGGCAGTAACATCGCTATCTTTAATCTTAATAGCAAACGCTGCATATGGAATTATTAAAAATCAATTCTCAGATAT
>JAAOYE010000015.1 GCA_018221175.1 Candidatus Woesearchaeota archaeon | reverse complement strand
TCTAAGTGATTCTATTTCTCGCTTCATTGTGTCGAATTCTTCTTTAGGTATTGTTACAGTATCCATGATTGTTAATAAGACTCACTTGTTTAAATATATTATGTTTTTTTAATACTCAAACACCCAACTCTGCGCTTGTCCTAATTACACTCAGAGTAACTAATCAGGTACCTCTAAATAAAGTTTTATATATAGATATCATAATTCTTTTTTCTCATGAGAAAAAAGCCGGAGATACTCGCACCTGTGGGTAATGAGGTGATGCTAAAGGCAGCTATCTTATCTGATGCGAACGCTGTTTATTTTGGAGTAAAAGAGCTTAATATGCGGGCAACTGCAAACAATTTTGAAGTTTTTGAACTTAAAAAAATAGTAAAAATTTGTCATGAAAACGATGTTAAAGCATATTTGACTTTAAACACGCTTGTTTATGATGATGAACTTGAAAAAATAAAAAAGATTATTAGTGAAGCTAAAAAAGCCAAGATTAATGCTATAATCTGCTGGGACATGGGTGTTTTGAAGGAAGCTTTAAGACAAAAAGTCCCTGTCCATCTATCAACACAGGCAGGTGTATCTAATTTTGAAGCTGTAAAATATTATTCTGAGCTTGGAGTTAAAAGAATCGTGCTTGCCAGAGAATGCACACTCAAGCAGATTAAATCAATAATTAACAAGATTGAAAAAGAAGAAGTCAATGTTGAAATCGAAACATTTGTTCATGGCGCGATGTGCGTATCGATTTCTGGGAGATGCTTTATGTCACAGTTTTTGTATGGAAAAAGCGCAAATCGCGGCAAGTGCATCCAGCCTTGCAGACGCGAATATGAAGTTATAGACAAAGAAACTGGCGACAAACTTTCCATTGGTAACAATTATGTGATGTCTCCAAAAGACCTTTGCACAATCACATTTATTGACAAACTGATTGAAGCTGGAATTCATAGTTTTAAAATTGAGGGCAGGGCAAAAAACCCAGAGTATGTAAAAACTGTCGTTGGCTCCTACAAAAAAGCAGTTGATGCTTATTTTGAAGGAAAATACACAGAGAAGCTTGCAAAAGAACTCGAGGAAGAATTAAAAAAAGTGTATCATCGCGGGTTTTCAAAAGGATTTTACATGGGCATTCCTATTAATGAATTCACTGATAGTTACGGCGGCAAACAGGATACTAAAAAAGGTTTTGTAGGATACGTGAGAAATTACTATAAACGCCTTAAAGTCGCAGAGATAAAAGTTGAAAGCAATTCGTTTAAAGTTGGTGATACTTTAATGATACAAGGCCCCACAACAGGAGTTGTGGAAGAAAAAGTAAAATCGATGCAGGTAAACTACAAAGACGTTGATACAGCCAAAAAAAGTAAAAGCGTTGCTGTAAAGTTTGATACTCTTCTTAGACCTAACGACAAAGTGTTTTTGATAAGATAAAATTCAAAGCTTTTCCAGATAACTTGTGTCGCCAAAGGCGTTTTTAGCGCATTCTTGACAGTAGCTGTCTTTTGGCTGGTCTTTAATGCAGAATTTTGCCTCATTTGCTTCGCACATAAAGCAAATCTTAGGCGCCTCTTTTCGAGCAGCCTCTTCCACATCCTTAACAGTCACTGGTTTTTCTTCACTCATTAAGCATAAAATTGAGTTTATTCTATATAAAGTTTATGGAAAAAATTGACTATTTCTTACGATTCTCTTGACGAAGAAGCTTGAATTCTGTCAAAAGGTCATGGTTTAGTTCTTTGATGATTCTTATCTCATCAACCTGTTCCTGTATTATTGTCCCAAGCTCTTCTTTCACATCTTCGTTTGTTGCTGCAAGTATCATTAAAAATATTAGAATTAGCCATGAAAAGACTACTAAAAGCTGCATTATAGCGATTTCTGTTTTTGCTGTAGAAATCATGTAAAACCCGGCAATGCCAACGATAAATGCTATAGGTAGAAGTATCCTTTCAAATAGGTTTGTCTTTCGTTTAAACCCCGTCAAAATTTTCCGCCTCTTTTTAAGTGTAAACTATCTGGTTGTCTATATTTAAAAAACTTCCGATTCCCCGTCCGATGCTAAAGCTTTGCTGGGAAACCAGTTTTCTAAGGATGTCTTGAAATGATTCTTGCTTCTCTACAAGTTTATAATCAACTGTGATGTTGTATGTGCCTTCAAGATAAGCAGTCACTTCATCTATTCCTCCAACCTCATCGATTAGGCCAAGCTCCACGCCTTTTGCGCCTGTAAAGACTTCGCCTGTTGCAAGCGACTCCACGGTCTTTACTGATAGGTTTCTGTTTACTGCTATTTCGAGTACAAACTCATCGTATATCTCGTTTAAAAGAGATTGTATTAGGTCTTCCTCTTCGTTTGTGAGCTCTTTTAGAGGCGAGCCAGAGTCTTTGAACTTGCCTGATACAAAACGCCTGTATGTGACGTTGTGGTCTTCTAAAAAATTGGCTATTTCAAGATATGAACCAATAACCCCAATTGAACCAACAATACTCATCCTGTTTGCTACTATGTGGTCTGTGTTTGACGCTATCCAGTAAGCACCAGACGCACCTATTTCTCTAATCCATGCAACTGTCGGCTTTTTCATAGACGCGACTTTCTGTCCGATTTCATCAGATCCAACTGCTGAGCCTCCTCCGCTGTTTATGTCTAAGACTACTGCTTTTACGCTTGGGTCTCTGTCTACGCTGTCAAGCAGTTCGACAAGGTCGTTTGATGAAATACCAGATGCTGCAAATCCATCGCTTGATGTTGAGCGAATCGTTCCATAAACCTTGATTATAGCGACGTTTCCTGTCAAGTCAGTGCTTGTCCCGCCAGAACTTACTTTGAAAAATGAGGAAACAATGCTTGAAAGAAGCCATAAAAGCAATAGGAACAGTATTATCTTCCCCCAATGATGGTTATTTTTTTTCATATTGGATATTCCTCCACTGTTTGCGTTTTTGATATTATTTCACTGAAACGCTCTCCTTTTATCAGCATTAGAACCGGGTCAACTATCCATAAGAGAAATATTGGAAATACTGGCATTAAAAATATGCTTCTTAGGGCGCTTTGCCAAAATGTAATCTTTTTCCCCTGTTTTGGCCTCACATATATGTGAAAGAGCATCTTGCCCACGGTCTGGTTGTATTTGTGCTCCATGTATGCAAAGTATAAAATCATTAATAGCGACATCGCAACTAATGCAGAATATATTTGGCTAATAATTTCGGGGTTTGCAGAAACATAAGCATAGGCGTCAAAGTAGCCTTTTGATGGCAATACTCTTGTAAAATAAGAGCTAAACGCTGATGCAACCACGAAATCAAGGATTAACAGGTCGATAAAAAAAGCAGCTATTCTTTTCAATGGATTTGCAAAAAACTCTGTTGTTCGCTGCTTTGGAAGATTTAATTTTGCCATTAATATTTTACAATTTCTTTATTATTTATATATATTCGCTTAAAAATAGAGGAGAAATAACAAACATTTTTAAAGAAACCATGTTTTTTTAGTTTTATGACTGAAAGTATGAGTAATCGAGAGAAAAAAGAAGAGCAAGAGCGACAGGATCAAATACAGCAGGATATTGCTAGAGTGAAGCTTCCTAGAGGAAACCAAACCCTGGGCGTGCTTGACCAAAGACTTGGCGGCTCAAGGTGTCGAGTCAGGTGTCTTGATGGAAAGACAAGAATATGCCGAATCCCTGGAAGGCTTAAAAGAAGGCTTTGGGTAAGAGAAGGAAACATTGTTTTAGTTGAGCCATGGGAGCATTCAGGCGACAAGAAAGGAGATATTATCTTCAAGTATAAGCCTATACAAGTTGATTTCTTAAAGAAAAAAGGTCATTTAGACAAACTACAGGAGTTTGAAGAATTCTAAAAATTATAAATTTTTAGGCTTGAAAATTAAGAATTTAGTTTTCATTGTTTAACTACTCTAAAATAAGAATCTTTAAATATACTTTTTTTATTCAGCCCTTATGCGAGATAATTTATATTATTATATATACACAATTTTAGCCTTAAATATTTTGCTGCATTCATTCTTTTTAAGAAGGCTAAGTGACTTGCTTTTTTTCACACAGCTCATTGCCTTAGTATTGTTTGCGCTTGTATCAATATACTTTGTTTTTAGCTATGAAGTATTAGAATCTAAGCCTTACTTTTTCACACTAGTGTTCTTTGCGCTTGTCACTGCAAACAGCATAGTTGTTTACTACATTTCATCTGATATTTCAATGCTGTTTTTGTCGCTGGCAGGAATCGTTGGAGTATATGTTACTGATGTGATTATCCCACATCAAAGAAGGCCTGAGATACAAACAAGAGTCACAAGCAAAAAAGAAGCGCTGAAAAAAGAGTTTAAAGGAATGGAATTTGGAGAGCCAGAAGT
>JAAOYE010000107.1 GCA_018221175.1 Candidatus Woesearchaeota archaeon | reverse complement strand
GATTTCTTTGGAGAAAATAAGTGTGAAAACGGTGTTACTTTTAAAAAACTTTTGGGTTTGGTCTTAACAGACAGCCCAGTAACTCTTATAAGATCTGGAGGTTGCGAGGTAACTTTCTCAAACTAATTTTCCACAAACTTTTTATAAGTCTATAAACACAAAAAATCCTATGAGAATATTCTCAAAAAAAAGAGGTAATATTATAGAGATGGTTCTAAACCCATTGTTTCATGTTCTGATAGCTTTTGGAATCATTCTTTTGCTTTTAAACTACACGACAAGCGTTGGTAAAAGCTCATACTATGAAAGAGAGTTCTTGTCAAGAAACACAGGACTTATGATAGAGGCGCTACAAGCTGCGCCAAACAACGTGACAGCAAAGTACACATTAAGCACCCATGGACTTATCCTTTCATTTGAAAAAGACAAAGTCGTGGCATACCCACACGATGTTGACCCAGAAACGTCCAATGTGAAAGTTTCTGCATACCCAATAATACCCTCAAGTCTAAAGATAGATGAGAATATATTAAAGCCAAACATAATAACTGGCGCTAAAGGAAAAGAAGTGCCATTCCCATTCAAACTCTCATTTCAAAAAACAAGTGAGAGAATTATTCCAACAACAGAAGGATACTCTCCAAAACATGAAGAACAAAAAGAAGCTAATTGCATTTTTGTAAACACACTTGATGAGGTGTGGGCAGACCAAAAGAAAGTCTTAATAGATGTTATTGATGTTGGAAAACAAGGAGCAACAAAAGACAATATCTTAAGCTCAACCTTTGCAGCAGGAATTTGTGGTTCGCTTACTCTTGGAACATCAGACAAGGCCTTTTTGCCAATAAACTCAGACTGCAAAACACTTGGTATGAGCATTGATGATCACATAAAAAAGATTGAAAATCTAAACCCAGACTTGTTGATAATTTTGTTTGTAAACACAAACAATGAAACAGAAAACACCTTAAAAATTTACTATGTGGGGGACGGGGCTGACAAAAACAAAGAGATAAAGCTGGCATGCCAAATCATCTCAAAACTGTTGGATGCAGACATTAAGTATACTTCAGCACAAAAAATTGGGGGGCTTCCTCCATATCTTTCCCACATTTCAAGTGTTCTTAAAGGAAGAACATCTATTTTAATTGACGTTGGAAACATTAACCATCTGCAAAACAAGGACATAAAACAAATATCGGAGGCACTACACGATGCTGTCAAGACTTACTACACTAGCTAAAAACAAACGAGGAGAAGAAATAGCAGCAGACGCAACGTTTTGGATATTTAGAATACTCTTAATCTTAATACTTGTATTTAGCCTGATATTTTTTGTAAACACAGTTATAAAGAAAAATATTGATACAGGAACACTCGAGCTTGACCTAGTAGCTGCAAGAATCCTCTACAGTCCAGGTTGTCTTTCTAAAAGCGACGAGATAAGAAATTATCCTGGAATCATTGACAAAGAAAAATATGATGAAAATTATTTGAAATTAAATTGCATAAAAGAAACAGATAGAGTGCTTGTTGGCTTGATGATATCTCTTGAAGGTCAAAATCCTATTTATATCAACCAGGAATATTATGAAGATGTTGAGCCTTTAACATTTTCAAAAAGATACAACAAGGCAGAAAAAAATCTGCCCGTAATTGTCGGAAACGAAACTAAAGCGCTAAAAATCATAGTGGTGGCAGAAAAAAGATGAGACAAAACAAGAAAGCATCGCTGTTTGGAACACCACTTAATATAGTCATGGCACTATCCATCATGATGGTAACCATAACCATGTTTTTTTGGATGTTTGGACTAGAATCAGAGCATCAAAAAATAGTAATAGAGCAGGCATCTGGAGAAATAGGAGACAATCTTTTCTTGCTTGGATTGCTTCGTTCACAAGTCACATACGAAGGATACCAGATGAGCTTTTCAGAGCTTCTTTCAAAATATCAGGTAGAGTATGATGAAAAAATAAAAACTGCTGCAATAAAGCACGTTAATGAAATAATGCAAAGTGTCTATGGCAAAAAGGTTTGCTGGACACTAAAGATGCCCTCAAGCACATTTAAAGAGCAGTCAAAAGACTGCCAAAGCCTAACAGAAGTAGAAATGATATATGCAAACACAGAGGTTCCAGGATTTAACAACAAAATATTTACTGTGCATTTTGAGACAAAAAAATGAGAAATAAAAAAGCTATGGGATTTGCAATGGCAATACTCGCCATCTTCACAATAGTCATATTCATATGGGCGGCAATAATCTTAAACAATAAAATTGAAAGCAACCCTGAAAAAATAGGCAAGGTCCAGTACGAGCTAATTCTTTCATATGACAAAGGAGAAAACACGCTTTTTTATATTGATGAGTCTGCAAAACAAGCAGCATACACTACGCTAAATGAACTCTCAGACTCAGCAGGATTATATACAAAGGAGTGCGGAGAGTATTTTGGATACAAACTTCTTCTAAACATTAATGATACATGCATCCCAGAACAAAAAAATCCAAAAAACAATTTTCAAACTCTTTTCAATCATTATCTCGACAAGTATCTGCAAAGTTATGGCCCTGTACACATCCCAACAAGTAACTATAGATATGATACAGACATTGATGATAAAATAAAAATTGAAGCCTTGGCAGTTGATGACTTTGCGATTCCTATAATCGAAAGAAAAGTTGTAAAAAAAGCACCAAAAATAGAATATAAGATCCCTGCAGACGCCGATGGAATGATTAAACAAATAGTTAATGTTTATGGAGCAAAGATAAGAGCAGAATCCAAAAGGATTGGAGCTGATGATAAAATCGTTGTAGGAGTTATCGCAACAGAGTCAAGCGGAAGACCTGCTTTAATCTCTGCATCTGGGTGTGTTGGACTAATGCAGTTTTGCCACAGCACAGCAAAAGGATATAGTGAAATATTCACTAAATTAACAATGTGCAAATGCACAGGAAATGCATGCCAAATCAATCCTTTATGCAACGAGAACAATGATGACAGATTTAGCTGGGAAAAATCTATAGAAGCAGGAACACTATATCTTTTAAGGCTTATGAACCAGTTTAGCGAATATTCTTATCAAAGAGAATTCGCACTTGCATCATACAATGGCGGAACAGGTGTTATAAACGCAGCTATAAAAAGAACAGGCAAAAGCAACCCTTCATGGGGAGAAGTAGCAGCTCAAATAGATGAGTCTCTTATTAATGAGATATACTGCAAAACTGGATGCGGCAAAGGCAATTATTTTTATTCAAGAGCTAGAAGAGAAGGAAAAGTAACAGAGATAATAAATTATGTGAATAAAGTATCTGGATACATCTTAAAATATGAAGAAATAATTAGGGAGGATTCAGAAGAACTAAAAGAAATAAAAGAAGAGGAGACAGGCGAAGAATACAAACAGTGCTGTGTTTGCAGTCCAGACTGCAGAGCTACATGCACTATTGAAGTAGTGCCAGAAGACCAGTCATGCGGTTTTTATGCAACAGGAGAAGGAATGAGCTGTGCCATGAGCTTTTGCTCTCATGATGTCAAAAGCATCGGAGACTACACTGTAAACCCTTCTTTCTCTCTTGAAGTTGACTATGATCTCAAAATCTATACAAGAGTTTACGAGGCACTTGAAAAACTGGCACAAGTATATGAAACAAGCACAAACAAAAAAGACTTTGCAAAAAACATTTTGGATGAAGCAAAAAAAGTTGATTCTAGCCTTATCTGGACTGATGACTGCGATGACTTTGATGAAAAAGTTTTTTATGCTTTTGCAGAAGAATTTTATTTGTGTGCAAACTCAACTGACAACAACTGTTATTGCGAAGTCAAAATACCAAAAACAAATCAAGAAGTGGACATATTTGTTGAAAAAACTGGCGATACAACCACATTTTCTTTAAACAAGGATGTTGTTGAGGAATTTTCAAGCAGTCATGGAATGCAGCTTGGAGAAGGGATTGATGTTTTAGAAAATGGAATTATAAATATCAACCAGGACCTTGACACATACCAATTATCCTATATTGATAATGAAGAAGGTGAAGGAATAAAGATAGTTTATTCAAGAAAAGATTTTGATACACCTTTACTGCTTTACAAAAATAATAACGCAGTTTCATTTCTAAATCCTTCAACGTATAATGAAAAATTGGTAGAATATTCTAATGGAGATCTTAAACAGTGCAATGTACAAAGAGATACTGTAAAGCTTTGCGTCGACACAGGAGTTAAGGTTCCAAGATATGATGATAAGGTAAAGAAAATCAGATATGAAAATAATAAAATCAGATTAGCATACTATTTTAGAGACAACATCCCACCGCCAACCATCTTTGACTTTGTTGTTTTTGAGGATATCATAACTTATGATAATGAAGTGCTTCTTGCTTGGAGCCACAAAGACGAAGAAAAAGACGCTGTGAGATTCAATATTTATTATTCTGTCCAGGACTTTTTTGATGACACACTGGAAAATATAAAAACAAGAGAAGATGTAGATAGCCTCCAGCTTAGCATTTCTCAGGCAAAAGAATATGACTTTATTGACATTTCAAACCCAAAGCTCTCACTTGTTTTAACTGCGACAAATAACAATATAGTAAAGTCTAACTTTGATGCCACAACAAGAGGGGCGACACTAAATGAATTTATGATTGATCAAAGTTTATATTCATACACAGACACTGTTGATAACCTTACTAAAATCTACACAGCACCATTTAAACTCACACCAGAAAAACATTATTTTATGGTAACAGCGGTCGATGCCCATAACAATGAGCTAAAAGAAGACAAAAACAAACAGTATATCAAAATATCTCCAAAAGACAACCTGGCGCCGGCAACATGGCCACTTGAAGGATTTGACTTTAATGTTAATCCAGGCGCGTCTGGCAATATTAAAACAATCGCATGGGCGACTCCCACTCTAAATGTTGATGGAACACTCTTTGATGCAGACACAGAGCTTCCAGACCAAAACGCATTTCATATTTATATATTTGAGCAGCCTATGACACCTGACGATGTGGTTGGAATTCCTAATGCTTTTGCTGGCAAAACAGCAACACAAAAAGAAGTAACAATACCAAATTATGAATCATCTAAAAACTACTGCTTTTATGTTGTGCCAACAGATAAAAATGGAAACAAGCAGTTCAATGAGAAAACAATGGAACTTATGACAAACTCCAATTTCTTTAGGCCTAAATGCATTTAGCCATAAGCTATATAAATAATGAGAGAAAACTAGTTTTTGGGGGAAAGGTTATGTTAAAGATACCAAAAGAATACATTGTCGAACAATTAAAAGAGAAAAAAGGGCTTTCAGACGAAGAAATTAATTCTAAAATAAAAGAAAAGATGGACCAGCTCCAGGGACTAATCTCAGAGGAAGGCGCAGCACACATAATTGCGAACGAGCATGGAATAAATCTAATGGAGCAGTCAGACAAGCTTCAGATAAAAAACATCTTTGCAGGAATGAGAAATATCGAGGTTGTTGGCAAAGTCACAAGAATATTTGAGGTAAGACACTTTGAGACTCCGCAAAGAAAGGGGAAAGTCGGAAGCTTCATGATTGGAGACGAGACAGGCTCAATAAGAATCACGGCATGGGGAGACAAAGCAGATGTCTTGGAAAAACTAAAAGAAGAAGATATTGTCATGATAAAATCAGGATACTCAAGAGAAAACAACGGCAGAGTAGAAGTGCACCTAAACGACAACTCAGAGGTCATCATAAACCCAAAAGGAGAAAAAATAGGAGAAGTAAAAACAAGAATTGCTGCAACAAGAAAAAAAATCAATGAACTTGACTCACAGGACCAAAACATTGAGATACTTGGAACAATCGTCCAGGCGTTTGACACAAGATTCTTTGAAGTATGCCCCAAGTGCGGGAAAAGAGCAAGAGAAGCAGAAGAAGGATTTGCATGCGAAGAGCATGGAAAAGTGGACGCGCCAGGTTATTCATATGTCATGAACCTAATCCTTGATGATGGAACAGAAACAATTAGAACAATATTTTTTAGAAACCAGCTCCAGCACCTGCTAAGCAAGACTCATGAAGAAATCCTTGAAAAAAAAGACGCTTCATTTGAAGACATAAAAACAGACCTTTTAGGTCACATAATTAAAGTGATTGGCAGAGTTGCGACTAATGACATGTTTGCAAGAATCGAGTTTGTAGCGCAAATTGTTGAAAGAGACCCAGACCCTGATGAAGAAATGAAACGTTTAGATGAAGAGGCTAAAAAAGCAGCAGACACACCAGCTGAAAAGGAAGAAGAAACTACAGAATCTCCAGCACCAGCTGAACCGGTAAAAGAAGAAGTTTCTGCTGCAGATGAACAAAGCAGCGAAACTACTAGTACATCAGCTACGTCTGCGGCACCAATTGATGAAGAAATCAAGCCAGCAGTACCAGAACCAGAAGTCTTTGAAGAAGAGACTAAGAAACAAGAAGAAACTCCAAAAGAAGAAACAGTATCACTTAACGACCTAGAAGACCTTTCTGATGATGATATTTATGAGTAAAACTACACTTCTAATAAATAAATAGATATATATATATGATTCTAGAGAGAAATATATTAATTAATAGTTTTTAAAATGGGCGGAGCTAAAAAGAGGCTTTTGATAGGGTTATTTCTAGCTTTGCTCAT
>JAAOYE010000106.1 GCA_018221175.1 Candidatus Woesearchaeota archaeon | reverse complement strand
TTGCTGTACTTTTGCACGAAGTCCCGCAAGAGCTTGGAGACTTTGGAGTGCTGCTTCATGCGGGGCTTTCAAAAACAAAGGCGCTGCTGTTTAATTTTTTGTCAGCCACCCTTGCAATTCTGGGTGCTGTTATCGCAATTGTCTTAAACAAATATTCTAGTGACATATCCTTTTTTTTAATACCTTTAGCTGCCGGCGGCTTCATATACATCGCAGGCGTTGACTTGATACCTGAGCTTCACAAATCAAACGAGCTAAAAACTTCATTAATGCAGTTGTTTGGAATGATATTGGGAATAGCAGTAATGCTGTTATTATTGGTGGTTGTTTGAGATTGAATTAGTAGAGAAAAAAGACATAGGAGAATTGGCGAGCTTTTTACAAGCACAAAAGCGCAGAGTGAAAAGAAAAGAGCCTAAAATCTTAAAATTAGCTGTGAATTCTAACGAAAGAATAATAGGAAAATCACCTTCTTCAAATTATCAAAGCCCAAAAGAAGCAAGGGCTGTAAGTATGGCAGATTATCAAAAAAGGGTAGGTAAAGTAAAAATTGTGAGAATAAATAATTCTTATAACAGATAATTCTTAAACACAAAAGTTATAAACAATACTTATTTTTTGATTTAGTATGAAGTTTCTAAAAAAGCTTGTAGATAAAGTCGACAAGAAGATGGAAGAAAAATCTCAGGAATGCGAGTGCTGCGCTGCGCCTAAGAAAAAGAAATGACATTAGAAGAACTCACTCATAATGCTGTAACTAGTTTGTTTAATATAACAAATGAAAGGCTTGCAGAAGCTCTTACTTTTTTCATATATGATACTGTACAGATTCTTTTGCTTCTTTTTGTGATGATTGGTGTAATGGGTGTAATAAGAACATACATCCCTTCTTCAAAGATAAAAAAAGCGCTAAGCGGGAAAAGAAAAGGCGTGGGAAACGTTTTTGCATCACTTTTTGGCGCTGTCACCCCGTTTTGCTCGTGCTCGTCAATCCCTGTATTTATTACTATGGTTGAAGCAGGCGTTCCTTTAGGCGTGAACTTCTCGTTTTTAATCACATCTCCACTTGTTAATGAGTATGTTGCAGTTATCATGTTCGCAGTTTTTGGATGGAAAATAACCCTAGCCTACATAATTGCAGGAATACTCATTGGAATAATTGGCGGGATGATACTTGGACGCATGAAGCTGGAAAAACACCTTGTGGAAGATATAGCAAACAGAAACGGAAACAATAAGGAGAGAAAATACGCTTATTTTTCGCAAAGGCTAAGATTTGGGCTTGATGAAGCAAAAGATATAGTCAAAAAAGTAGGGATTTACGTTGTGATTGGCATAGGGGTGGCAGCAGCTGTCCACGGATACGTTCCTGAAAGCTTTTTTGAAGGAATAGTATCAAAAGGGGGAATATTTGCAGTTCCTTTAGCAGTTATACTGGGAGTTCCTTTGTACGCGAATTGTGCAGCGATTATCCCGCTTGCTGCAGTCCTTGTAGAAAAAGGAATACCGCTTGGAACAACACTCGCATTTGTCATGTCAACAGCAGCACTTAGTCTGCCAGAAGCAATCATTTTAAGGCGGGCGATGAATCTAAAATTGATCGGGATATTCTTTGGAATAGTAGCGATTTCTATAGTTTTGATTGGATATTTGTTTAATCTGATTGTTTAAAGAAAAAAAGGTAGCGGGGAGAGGATTTGAACCTCCGACCTCCGGGTCTCTCAGAAGATATACTCCCTATGAGCCTTCCGCACCAATGAAGCATTTGCCTCAATTGATTCGACGGGCACTCCTGACTGCCCTACCCCGCTTTTGCAATTTCTTGTGAATTTGGGCGTATTTATAAAGATTATGCATATATAGTATGTGACATGATTAATAGGTAAAAATTTTCACATAATATATTGGACAAGACAAATAATTTTACCAATGACTTTTGTCTTGTACTAATATTCAATATTTCAAAACCGAAAACAATTCAAAATTGTTAGGGCTTTGAAGTGAAACTTCAAAACCGAAAAAAATCAAAGATTTTCAGGGCTTTGGGATGTTACAATCCCAAAACCTTTAAAAACAACTAGTTTTTACTTTTTATAGTTATTATGCCCGGATCGCATAGCCTGGTACTTTGCGAGGCCTTATGGTTTTTTCAAAGCAGGAAATTGCGCAGACACTAATTGTTTACAACAACGATTAGTGGCGTAAGATTGCTAATCCTGTTCCTTTGGAAGCGTGGGTTCAAACAAACGAGAGGTTTGGGGTTTGATCCAAAAACTCAGTTTTTGAGAGTCCCACTCCGGGCGCCTTTTTTCTATTATACTAAGATTTAAATATAATAATCTTCTCACCTGCTTTGATGAGATACAAACTGCTCTTATTTGCGACGATATTACTGATTCTCACGTCACAAGTCAATGCCATATTTGTATTTGAAATAGAAGAGCCAAAATGCAATGATAAGGGAGTGGTTTCTTTAAGATTGAAAACAAGGGATTTGCCCGCGACATTAAAGATGTCTGAGCTTTCTGTTAGAGCAGTACACGTAGACAGCAATAAAGAAGTTGATATAAACGGTGTGTGGGATACTGCAGACAGTTTAAGAGATGGCACTAGCAGAAATGTTTATAGAGATTTCGTTTCAGATGAAATGGCGTTGTTAGGCCAGGGCCTTTATCAGGCAGTGATTTCTTATCCTTCTTTTGATTCTGCCGGGTTTGATTATATTAAGCAAAATTTTATCTGCCCAGGGTATTATTTTAGCTGCAATGTTGTGAATGTGACTGTTTTAGAATGCTATAACAAAGATGGAGTTTTTCACGCTAAGATTTCTACTCAGGGTTTTGACAATGAAAAATATTCTTCAACTGCAAGAAAGTTAGACAAAATAGATGATGTTGCATATATACTAAGCACTGATGAGAGATATGTTGATATAATCGGTTCAAACACCCCAAGAGGAGGCCTTCCAGAAAATTACTTCATCTACGAAATTTCTGATGATGTTTATGAAATAACATGGAATAATGACTTAAACTTTGTTAACAGCTTCTCAATGATTGTCAAAGAGGCTTCTTTGTGCACGTTGGATGACTATCCTAATTCAAGAGTTTCCCATACCTTAAAGTGTGATATTGACCCTGCCTCAATAAAAGCAAAAGAGCCTTGCTCTAAAGGCTGCGGGTATGACGACGATTTATGCCTTGATATTGGCTCCCGGTTTATTTTAAAGGACGAGAAGTCGTATTGTACAAGCGTCAGGCAGATAAAAGCTCAAAGAGGAATATTATCCGCTTGTTCTTATGATTATCAGTGCAAATCAAACAATTGTGAAAACGGGAAATGTTCTAAAGACGAAAAAGTTGTTGAGCAAGAAGAAGCTTTGGAAGAGCCAAAAGAAGAGATAGTAAAAGAAGATACCACGCCAAGAACAGGATTCTTTGGATGGCTGATGGGATTATTTAGTTAAAATTCTAACATTTAAGAACGTTGTTCATTTTTATGATACAAATCAAGAATATAAACTAAGTTTTCTTTTAACAAATATGATAGCCTATAAGGTGCAATGTATAACTCCCTGGTTCCTTTCCGACTATATTTCATTGGCTTACCAATTTGAGGATTATTTTTTATTTTTGAAACTTGCTTTATGACTTTTTCTTTTATAGAAGCGTCTTTAATTTTCTTAAAATTCTTCTTAAAAGAATGCTCATAGATTACTTTTACCACTTTTTCATCTCTTTTATAAAATCATCAAAATCAAGAGTATTACCTTTACCTTGCTCAATTCTTTTCAAAGATTCTTCAGTTCTTCTTGCAAATTCTAAATCTTCCTGCAGACTTTTATCAAGTTCTGTGGCTTTTTTTATAATAAGCCTTTTATCATCTTTAATGACGAACAGTTTTTCACCAACCCTAAAATCATTTCGCAAATCATTAGGAATCACGATTTGGCCTTTAGTGCTCATTTTTGTAAGTCCTATGTCCATCAAAAACACCTCCTGTTTTTGGGGGATACCAAAAATCTTTGATTTTTTAGTATCCATAATATCACCTAAGGTAAGAAATATCTTACAGGTATATAAAATTTTCGTAAACAAAAACTCTAACATTTAAATAAAACCGTGAAAAACTTTTTCTTATGAAAGGGGTGATTTGGACAATATTGTTTATTCTTAGCTTAAGCTTTGTCTCTGCGTTTAGTATTGAGAATGTTACTCATACAAGCTATGAAACTACTTTGTTTAGTGTTATTATCCCTTTGGACACAGTTGAAGTTGTACTGGATAATAACGACTTTAATTCTTCTATAATTAAAGTGAAGGTTAGCAAGCCTTTGCCAGCTTTTGTTTTAAATAACTCTGTAAATAAAGAATATTCTGGTTTTATGGCTGTGAATGTTTCAAATTATGATTTTGTCAGGCTAATTGAAAACAATAGTGTGCTTTATTCAGATTTTATTTTGTCGTTGAATACTTCTGTTCCGATAATTGTTGGAGATGTAAACGGGTTTTTAGATATTGGCCCTTATCCTTTCAATGGCTTGGTTCAAAGTTCAACAATTAGTGGAGAAAAGATAATTTTTATTTATGGCAATGCCATAGATGGAGAAGTTGCTGCTTTAAGGTATTTGAAGAAACATTTGGATGAATTTGTTTATTTGGATAAGGCCGAGTATGTTTCTGACATCGATGCTTTATCAGTATATGATTACATGCATTTAGAAGAAAATCATCCTTATTATAATACAGATACAAAACAATTCAGAGACATAGTGAATAAATCTCTTTTTGGCAAAGTTGAAGAGGAAGTTATCGACGTGAAAACTAATGATGGAGTCTTGCTTAGAGCTTTAAAATTAAAGCCGGAAAATAGTCAAAAATTAATTGAGTATAGACACAATGTTAGTTTACCAATAGTTTTAGCACGTGGATTGTGGTCTAATCTTTATTCTTGGCAAGAGTTTGGTTTGGAGCTTGCTGACGAAGGACGCGAAGTGTATTTAATTGAG
This sequence comes from Candidatus Woesearchaeota archaeon, assembly GCA_018221175.1. Classification (GTDB taxonomy): domain Archaea; phylum Nanobdellota; class Nanobdellia; order Woesearchaeales; family BM511; genus JAAOYE01. Next base: position 293 of record JAAOYE010000106.1, on the reverse strand, counting down.
ATAACCGGCGGTCCTGGACAGGATTGTAATGATTGTGTAAATTACGATTTTAATGATTTGATAAACTCCTATTGGCCTGCATTAATAGGAACAATACAGAGTTTATCTAATAGCTCTATTCAATATGTCGGACACTCAAACGGAGCAAGGACTGGAGTGAGCAGTTTAGAAGTTTACAATGAAGTTGGAATGAATAACTCAGGCTTTTACTTCAATGGCTCAGATTGGATTAATGTCTCCATGACACCACATCCTGTGGACACATTCATCGCAGTAGGAATGCCAGGCGCTTT
>JAAOYE010000105.1 GCA_018221175.1 Candidatus Woesearchaeota archaeon | reverse complement strand
TTAGTTTGTGTGGCAGGTACAGGATTGAGGCAATTAATGCTAATGATATTGCTATTGATAGATAAAGATTATAGAATAACTGCAATGTTAGAAGTATTAGTGAGAAAAGTACTGCTAGTGAGAGTATTCGAAAGTATTTGAGGCCGTCTTTTAGCTCTTCTTCTGTGTTCTTTGCAATAAACCATCCTACAAAAAGTCCAATAACAGTGATTATTGAAAGACCGGAGTATTGGTAGATGTTCATAATTTGTTATTTTGATAAAACATATAAATAGTTTGTTAATTTTGTTTTTCATGGGAAAAGTTCCAAGAGTGGGTGTTGGTGTATTTGTTCTAAAAAATGGTAAGTTTTTAATCGGTAAAAGAATAAATGCGCATGGCGAAGGATCATGGAGTCTTCCTGGAGGTCATCTCGAATTTAATGAGGAGCTTGAAGATTGTGCTAAAAGGGAAGTGATAGAGGAAACAAATGTGAATATTAAGAAAATAAAAGTATTGACTGTCACAAATGACATTTTTAAAAAAGAAGGTAAACATTATATCACAATATTTCTTTTAAGTGATTATGAATCTGGTGATGTTAAAGTTATGGAGCCTGAAAAATGTCAAGGATGGCGTTGGGTTTCTTGGGAAGATATACCAAAACCAATGTTTTTACCATTAGAAAATATGATAAAGCAAGGCACTACCCTTTAATTTTCTGTAAAACAAAATTTTTCATCTCTTCAGACGCTGCTGGTATGAATCTTATTGAGCCTGCTTTTGCGTGTCCGCCGCCTTCGACTTGGGCGTGCAAAAACTTCATTCTTGCACTTTTTATTATCTTGTTTACATCGATGTTTGTGTCTGGCGTTGCTCTAAGTGTGATCATTGAATCAGAAAACCCAAGTGAAACTGTTGGTTTTTTTTCTTTTTTTGCGTAGTAGTCATGGGTTATTCCTACAACTTTCCCGGCTGTAGGGTAGTCTCCTCTCTGTGTAATTTGTGCCATAGGAATAATCACGATGTTTTGTTTTGGTGTTCTTGAAACATGCGAATATCTAAGTGCTGTGCTAAGAGTTTTTGCCCTTCTCATCTCTACTTCATCATAAAGCATGTTAATAATTTTCTTTTGTTTTTCCTTGTCTTTTCCAAAGAAGTCTTCAAGCAGTTTTTTTGTGTCTGCGTACCCAAATGAGAATGTTTCATAGTCAAGCGACTTGGCCGCTTTTTTTATGAATTCATCTGTGTAGCCTTCTTTGTTTGCAAGCTTAAAAAACTGGTCTGCCTCATCGCTTTTGACTTTGTCAGCATATGCAGAGACCGCTCCAATAAACCCTGTAGTTAGCTTTGGATTGATTATTTTTGCAATCTCACACGACAGCATTCCCGCGCTAAAGTCGTAGTTGCTTCCTACATCATGCGGGTTGACGTGGACATCTACAATTTTATTTATTTTTTCGCTTGGAGGATGGTGGTCAATAACGAGCACTTTGACATCGTATATTTTAAGTTTTTTTATTGCCATCAGGTCCTGCTCTGAGCTGCCATTGTCAATGATTATCACTAGCGGTTTTTTGTACTCGTATTTTCCTCTATCAGACAAAAAATATGCTAAGTCTTTGTTTGCATCTTCATATGCGTAAAATGGCGTTAGGCACGGTCTTCTTGTGTATGTGTACCATGCTTCTCTTTCTCTTGTGTGAGCTTTTAGAATGAGCGGGTATATCGCTTTTTCCAGTATGAATCCTCCGCAGTACCCATCTTGGTCTGCGTGGTGTCTTATTAGGATCGGATTTTTGTTTTTTATGTGGGACTTGATTATTTCTACAGCTTTGTCTATGCTTGGCTTTAATTTCTTTAATACTTCTGATTTTATCTCCATTTTGAATGCCCCCATTGAATTAATAAGTCGACTCCTAAGATTTTTGCTTGTGCGTTTGGCACGTCGCATGCCCCAAAACAGCTTCCTGCCCATATAAGCACTTGTGTATTTGTCTGTTTTTGTATTTTTTCTTGTATCTCTTTTGCTTTTGGCTTTAAGCCGTCTGGCAGCTGCAATAGTATTTTTTTAGAGTTGTTTTTCTTTATTTCATTAATTGCTTTTTTTAATTCTAAATTATACATGGCTCTTAGAAGTCGTGGTTAATTTAAAAAGTTTTGTTATGCTTATTTATACCCAAGGGCTTCTCCATTTATCTGTCTTCTTCCACTTTCTGCCCTTTTCTGGTTCTTCTCCTTCTATATCTAAAAAGAATGTTGGGTTTGTTTTGCTTCTTCTAGTTCTTCTTCCCATTATGTTCATTACCCCCGTAAGTGATTTGAAATAAGGCGTTTTATCCGCCCATGAAAAAGTCGTCCAGCTCATATTTTGAGACTTTTCTCTTGTTGACGACTGTTGAAAAGTTTCGTCTGTTTTTTGTTTTTATTTCCTCAACTTCATCAAGGATGTTGTTTTCTTCATTCATGTTTTTTTGCCTCTGTATAGGTAATGTGATGAAGGCAAGAGAGGTTTGTGGGTGGGGTGAATTCCGGTTTGAAGCTAGAATTCGCCTCTCCGGCCTCATCAGCATTGAGTGTGTTTGACATGGAAGGCAAACGTGTTTATAAATTCTATAGAGAGTAGTGACCTTCTTTATCTTCCCCTGAATCGACAAAAAAAGTGCCAATAAGTACGAGCAATCAACCAGTCCTTAATAGCGAAATTATACCCCCGTATACGATAATGAATGCTTGAGCCTTTATAAAACTTTCGAAATCATTTATAAATAATATATAAATGTGTATATATGTTAGAGAATAGATGTTTATTTTTTATATGGAAAACGCATAAACTTTTTACACGACTCGCAATAGTAGACAACCTTGCCATCGCTAACTCTTACCCTGCAGTTTTTTGACGGCACAAGGTATTTGTAGCAGTGCTTGCAAAAGCTTTTTTTGTACTCAGGCGGCATTCTAAGCCTAAACTTCATCTGGATTGTTCTTGCCTGCTTCACGTATTTGTCTGACAAGGAAGGATCTTTGCCAAAAGCTTCTTTGGCTTGCTCAAATAGCTCGTTTATGTGCTCTTTTGCAATCTTTTTTTCCTTTTCCTTGTCGCGACTGTATCTTCTTGCCATCATCTTAAGAATGTTTAATAGAATAAAAAAGTATGTATAAAATCGTTAATGGATTGAAATGATATGAGTTTTCTAAAATTTGTTCAATTTGATTTTATGGATATAATTAATTGATTTTTACTGAGAACTTAACAACTTCCGGATTGCATGTTCCAGGATTTTTCTTACACCATTCTTCGCATTGTTCTGCTTTTTCTTTTTTGGCGTATGCGAGATTGCATTCATCACAAACAAAATAAGTTTTCCCATCTTTATCCTTTTCTGATACCATAATAACATATAATGAGCATTGATGCTTTAATAAGATTGTGTTTAAAATCAACATCGAAAAAAGCGAGATGAGAGTACTATGTCTGCCACACACCCATCACAGCTTTTGAGAATATTATGAATGATGAGAATATAGAGATAAATATTTTATCAATAATTCCGTTGAAGATTGCTGCAAACAGAATGCAGACTGTGCAAAATCCCCAAAGATATTTCTTTGAAAATCCTTCTTTGTCCGGGAAAATGATGTAAACTATGTAAAGCACTGCAAAAAATAGTGCAAGCATCATTAAAAAAACCACTAAGTTCATTTTGTCACCGGAGAGTGAATAAGTATATTTAAAAGTTTTGCAAAATGCTATAGTTTTATAAGGCAAAAAATAATCCATGATAAAATATGTTAAAAAGACTGTTCAAAAAAAGAAAAAAAGAGGAAGGCCCAGAAATCATAAGCGCTGATGACTGGATAAGAGAATACGAAGAAGTCCATGAAAAGCATGTTAATGAAATGCTCGAAGACCTTTCTCATGATATCAACAGAAACGCGCAAAGGCTTAATGAGAAATCCCGGCTTCTTCTAAATGCAAAACCAGAAGACAAAGACATCAATCAAAGAGTCTTAAACTTAATAGAAAACAACCTGATAAAATACGTGCGAAAAGTGAAAGTCCTGGCATTAGACGCTCTTATCCAGGAAAAATTAAAGCCTGAAAAAGCAGCCATGATAGCTAAGCAATTCTCGCATACTCTTGTTGAGTTTTATTCAACGACAAACAAGACTTATTTTTTCCTAAAAGATTATTACTACCCAGACATCCGGGAAATCATAAGATTTGTCAGAAGCATTGAAAGAGACTACAAAAAGCTCCCAGAGTCTGCAGAAACTGAAAAAAGAAAAAAGTTTGAAACCCTAAGAGAAGAGATAAAAAAATACAAGACAAAAATAATCCTTGAAAAAAGAAAAAAAGAAGACATTGATTTCGCAAAAAAAGACCTTGTTGAAATAGAAGAAAAACTTAACTCAGTAATGAACAAAAAAGAGATATTATTGCGCAGCGAAGACTATTCACGCCACAAAAATATTTATGAGCAAAAAGAAAGACTTGCAAGCCGCCTTTTAAGAAAAAAAGAAGAGTTAATAGGATTAATAAACACAATAAAAAAATTATTAATGATATACAGAAAACAAGATGTGCATGAAAAACTTATAAATAAGTATCTTGCAGATCCAATTAATTCAGCGATGTCTGACTTTTCATTCTCATTTGAGGGCGCGATAAAAGGCCTTGACAAATCGCTTAGAAGCGGAAAAGTCGCTGTTGACAAAAGAAAAGCAAATCAGATAAAGATTGCGATGAGCAAAATGCTTCAAAAAGGTTTTTTAGACAGATGGACCAGTGAATATAGAAACATTGAACACATGAAGCAGGATATTGAGCGCCAGCTTAACAAAAACAAGACAATGATGGATATTTTAGAGCTTGACTACAAAATCGGGCATGCAAACGACAAAGTAGGAAATAGAAATGAGATTATTAAAGAGGCAGAAGAGCAAATTAGCATTTTAAATACTGCAGAGACAAAAAAAGCGCTCGAGGCAGACCTTAAAGAATTTGCTGGAAAAATGGTGAAGTTAATATGATAGAATATATTGAAAAGTTTTCAACAAAAAAACTTGAAAACGTGGGAAAAATTGGGCGAAGCAGCTTTTTGATAAACAACGAGTTAAAAGATGTTATTGGCAAAGTTGGTATCACACCGGAATCTGCAGGCGTGTTTCTTGGCGATGAGAAAAAAGGATTTAATCCAAGCTTGGCGCTTTTTGAAAGGTTATCAGAAATGTCAGATAAAAAAGTTTTTGTTGACAAAAAGGCTGAGTGGCTTTTTTTGTGCGGCAGGGATGTTTTTGAAAAAAGTGTTGAAAGCGGGTTTGACCAAAAAGGGCTTGTTTTAGTGCAAAACGAGAAAGACGAGAACCTTGGCCTTGGAAAAATCCATAGAAACCTTGTCAAGAATATTATTGACAGAGGCGACTTCCTGCGACGGGAAAAATAATTGTTTAAGTCTTAAAAAATATGTTTATTACTTAAAGGTGACGAAATAACGAAAGATTTATAAAGTGTTTAGAATTCTTTTTGAGTATGAGTATTGGAAAATTAGTTAAAGGTTTAATGATTTTAGGAGGCGCAGCACTTATTTCAACTACAGTCACATATGCAATGTTCCCTGAACATATCAAATATTCTATGGGTTTAATGACGCCAGAACAAGCTCAAAGTTTTAGAGAAAGCGAGTTGGAAAGAAACACTCCAAAAGAACTAACTCCTGAAGAAAAAGTATTATCAGAGCTTGAAGGCTTAAATAAAACACAATACACTAAAGTTTTAATAGAAAAGGGTATTGAACAATTTGGTTATGTATCAGGACCAAGAGGTTCAAGCAATCCCTATATCCGTTTTAGATAATCACTTTCTTTTCTTTAGCATTTCAATTCTGTCTCTTAGAAGTATTGCTGCTTCAAAGTCAAGGTTGTCTGCGGCTTTTTCCATTTGTTTAGAGAGGTCCTTGACTATTTTTGGAACATCGTTTTTTGGTATGTGCTTCACATCCTTGACATAGATTTCTTCCTCTTCAACTGGCTTAATAATTGTCTTTGGAGTGATTTTGTTTTTTTTGTTGTGTTCGATTTGTATTTTTCTTCTTCTATGCGTTTCTGTAATTGCTTTTCTTATTGACGCTGTCATTTCATCCATGTACATTATGACTTTTGATTCAATGTTTCTTGCTGCTCTTCCAATGATCTGGATTAATGATTTATCGTTTCGCAGAAATCCTTCTTTGTCAGCGTCAAGGATTGCGACAAGCGCAACCTCTGGTATGTCTATGCCTTCTCTAAGAAGGTTTATTCCGACTAACACATCAAATTTTCCAAGGCGTAATTGTCTGATGATTTCACTTCGCTCTAAAGTGTCTATTTCACTATGCAGATATCTTACTTTAATGCCTTTTTCTGACAGGTATTCTGTTAGTTCTTCTGCCATGCGCTTTGTGAGCGTTGTTACAAGCGTTCTAAATCCTTTTTTAGTGACTTGCTGCACTTCGCCAATCAGGTCGTTGATTTGGCCTTTGATTGGGTGCGTTATGACTTCTGGGTCTAAAAGTCCTGTTGGCCGGATGATTTGCTCAACTATTTGCTTTGATTTTTCTCGTTCATAGTCTGCTGGGGTTGCTGATACAAAAACTGTCTGCTTCATGTATTTTTTGAATTCGTCAAATCTTAACGGGCGGTTGTCAAAAGCGCTTGGAAGACGAAACCCGTATTCTACTAATGACTGCTTTCGACTTTTGTCTCCGTTAAACATACCGTGAACCTGTGGAAGCATCTGGTGGCTTTCGTCTATCACAAGCAAAAAGTCTTCTGGGAAATAGTCTATGAGCGTGTATGGTGGCTGTCCGGTTTTTCTTTTGTCAAAGTGTCTTGAATAGTTTTCTATGCCTTTGCAGTAGCCAAGCTCTTCAATCATTTCAATATCGTTTGAGACTCTTGCTTTTAATCGGTGTGCTATGAGCGGGTCTTTTATTTTTGGAAGCTCTTGTTTTAGCTCTTGTTTTATAGATTTTACCCCTTCTAGTCTTGTCTTGTCATCGGCTGCGAAGTGTTTTGCAGGAAACAAGAAGTATGCGTCCAGCGTTTGTTTTGTTTCCATGTTTTGCTTGTCTAATAAACTTACTTTGTCGATTTCGTCGCCATATAGTTCGATTCTAATCACCTCATTGGAGTAGCCTGGAACTATGTCTATTGTGTTGCCTCTCACCCGAAATCTTCCTGGAAAAAGCTCTTTGTCGTTTCTTTCGTATTGAAGCTCTAAAAGACGCATAATAATTTCTTTTCTATCAATTTTTCTTCCTTGTTTTAGCTCTAATGTGAGGTTGTGGTAGCTTTTTGGGTCTCCAAGGTTGTATATGCAGCTGACCGATGCTACGATTATCACATCTTTTCTCGTCATTAAACTATGTGTTGCTGAAAGCCGCATTTGTTCGATTTTTGGGTTTACACTCATGTCTTTTTCTATGTATGTGTCTGTTTGCGGCAGATAAGATTCTGGCTGGTAATAGTCATAGTAGCTTACAAAGTATTCCACTGCGTTTTGCGGGAAAAAATCTTTGAATTCCTGGTATAATTGCCGTGCTAAAGTCTTGTTGTGTACTATGACTAATGTTGGCTTGTTTATGTGCTGGATAACGTTTGATACAGTAAATGTTTTTCCACTCCCTGTGACGCCTAAAAGAACCTGCTTGTCCATTCCTTTTCTTATTCCGTTGACTAGCTTTTCTATAGCTTTTGGCTGGTCGCCTTTTGGCGCGAAAGTTGAGGTTAATTGAAACTCTTTCATTTTCATGAGAATTTGTATTGTTATTAAATATTTTTTCTTAAAATTGATTAGATAAATATATAAAAAGAATTTATACCATAATGAGACATGAACTTGATTATTTCAATTATCATAATAATTTTAACAGTGCAGCTCTTTGTTTTTATAGCAAAAAAGGCAAATATCCCCACTATTATAAGCTTGATAGTCAGCGGGTTGATTCTAAACATCCCTTTTTTAAAAAAGTTGATTATAGAGCCGCATACAAGTTTCATATTTAATTTTGGTGATTTCGCTCTTTTGGCTTTGATGTTTATTGCCGGGCTTGAAACATCCTGGCAAACACTTTACAAAGAAAGAAAAGACTCGTTTTTGATAGCTTCGTTTACAGCAGTATTCACTTTTGCAATAGGTTTTGCCATTTTTAAACTCCTTGGCTTTTCTTTGATTACTTCACTTATTATCGGAATTTGCATGAGCATCACTGCTGAGGCTACAAGGGCCCAGGTTTTATTGGATTTAAAAAAGCTTAAAACAAGGGTGGGCTCTGCGATGATGGGCGCTGGGATAATTGATGATGTTTTTGGCATGGGCTTATTTATTGCTGTTACCTATTTTTTAAAATCTGCTTTTTTAAAAGAAGACCTCCTCATAGCTGCTGCGATTCTTAGCTTTTTTATTGGTGTTTATCTGCAAAGGAATCTTAAAAGGGAACACCCGCATCTAAAAAAAGTTGAAAAGCTTTTGATGAATTTTGTGGTGCCTTTCTTTTTTGTCTCTGTTGGCCTTCATTTCAATTTTGGAATAAATTCGCTCACTATCCTTTTGACTTTGACAATGATATCATTCACAATAACGGGCAAGATGATTGGGACAATGCTTGTTAAGCCTTTCACAACGCTAAATTTCGAACAGTTGTATCTAATTGGCTGGGCGATGACCAGCAAAGGGGCTGTTGAAATGGCTCTTGGCTTAATCGCGTTTAGGTCTGGGCTTATACCTTCTTATCTTTTTTCCGGGATAATATTGATGGCTATAACAACTACGGCGATATTTCCGTTCATAGTTACAAGAGCAGTAAAGAAAAATCCAGATATCATGGAATGATCAGATATTCATTCTGAAGTTTACTTTCAGATGCATTTTCCTATTGCTATTTTTGTTATGTGTATTATTATCATTGCCATCCCAATTATAAAAGCACCATAAAAAACGCTTTTTTCATCTATGTTTCTGTCTAAAAGCTTTGTTGAATAATACAATATGAAAAAGCCGACAAACATTGAAAGAATGTTGTGGACTACAAACATTGCTTTTGGAAACAACTTCAACAAGTAAAAGTCAAGACTTGATAACAATATCGTTACTGAGAAGCTTATAGGAACTAATGATTTTTTGTTTAGCATAGCAATCCTCCAAAAAATAATCTGAGAAGATGTATTGTGAAGACTGCAATGAGTAGGTTTGCAATGATTATATAATAAACTGTTTTTTTACTGTCTCTTTTTGAAAGTATTAATATTTTTATGGCAAAGGAGAATACCAGAACAGATATTATCACATCCCTTAGCCTTTTGTAAAGAAATATTTTTTGCTGCGATACAAAGATTGTATGTATTATTGTAAGCAATGAAAAAACAATTATAGAACCCAAAATTGTTTTTTTTAAATGCTTCATTCTCTTATCATCTCTTCTGATCTTAGGAGTTTGTGGTATTTTATTGCAAACCTGTGCGCTTCGTCTCGGATTTTAGTTAGTAATTTTAAAGCTTTCGAATCTTTTTTTAGTTTTATTGGTTCTGTTTTTCCAGGCTCGTATATTTCTTCATTTCTTTTTGCAAGAGATATTATGGGTGCTTTTACTTCGAGTTCTGCGAGTGCTTTTTGTGCTGCGAAGAGCTGTCCTTTGCCGCCGTCAATTACTATTAGGTCTGGCATTTCTTTTAGCTCTTTTTTGATTCTGTAATATCTTCTGTATACTATTTCTTTCATGGACGCACAGTCGTCGATTTGATACACTGTTTTTATTCTAAATCTTCTATATTCTGACTTTTGGGGTTTTGCGTTTTTATATTGTACCATTGCTCCGACAAGATTTTTTCCTCTGATGTTGCTTATGTCAAAGCACTCGATAATGTTTGGGTTGGAGTTTAGGTTTAGTTCTTGTCTTAGCGAGTTTATCATCTGGTTTTCTCTTAGAAAACTAATTTCTATGTTTCTTTTGACAAGGGAAAGAAGAGACAGCTTGTCTCCTTTTTGTGGAATGTTTAGTTTTACTTTTGCTTTTCTAATTTTTTCAAGATAATCTTTGATTGAATCATCTTTTAGTTTTTGAGGCAGTATTATTTCTTTTGGTATGTTTGACTGTGCATAGTATTGCGTTATGAATTCTTCCAGGAAATTTTTTGTGTAGTCAAATGAGAATTCTGACTTTGTGGCCAAAACGCCTCTTGAGATGTTGAAAACTATGAGGTAGACCGTGTTTGAGTCTATAATATAGTTTATTATGTCTTCGTCGTATCTTTTTTCTGTCTCTACTTTTTGTTTTTCTCTTAGTGAGTCTAATGCGTAGATTTGGTCTCTTATTATCCTTGATTTTTCATAAATTAGTTTTTTTGCGTAGTGCTTCATTTCTTTTTCTAGTTTTTTCATAAGTTTTCTTACGTTTCCTTTTAAAAAGAATTCTGCGTTTTTTACATCGTTGTTGTAGTCTTGTTTTGATATCTCTTTGATGCATGGCGCGCTGCAGAGTTTGATGTGGTATCTTAGGCATGCTTTTTTTGGCAGTTTATTGCATGTTCGGATTTGAAAAGACTGGCGTAATAGTTTTAGGACTTGGTCTCTGTACTCTGCGCTTGTGAACGGACCGTAGTATTTTCCTTTGATTTTTTTGTCTCTTCCCACCAATAATCTTGGGTAATCTTCGTCTGTTCTTATGATATGTGCAAATCTTCTTGAGTCAGTGAGATTAATATTGTATTTTGGCTTGTGCTTTTTTATCAGGTTGTTTTCTAAGATTAATGCTTCGACTTCGTTAGTTGTTGCAAAGAATTCAACGTCTTTTATTTCTTTGATTAATCTTTGCGTTTTTTCGTCATGGCCTCTTTTGTTAAAGTAAGACTTCACGCGTTTTTTTAGATTCTTTGCTTTTCCAATGTATATAATGTTATTTTTATCTTTGAATAAGTAGCAGCCAGGGTCACTGGGGAGATTGTTTAGGTTCATTTTTTACAAAACTTTTTTTAGGAACATTCCTGTGTGGGAGTTTTTGATATTGGATACCTGTTCTGGAGTGCCTTGTGCGATGATGTATCCTCCTTCGTCGCCTCCTTCAGGGCCAAGGTCTATTATGTGGTCGGCTGACTTGACGACGTCAAGGTTGTGCTCGATTATTATTACTGAGTTTCCTTTGTCCACAAGCCTGTTTAAGACTTCGATAAGCTTTTTTACGTCGTGAAAGTGAAGGCCTGTTGTAGGTTCGTCAAGCAGGTAAACTGTGTTTCCTGTTGCTTTCTTTGCAAGTTCTCTTGTGAGTTTTATTCTTTGGGCTTCTCCGCCGCTAAGAGTGGTTGATGACTGACCGAGTTTTATGTATTCTAAGCCTACGTCTGATAGGGTTTGGATTTTACGCTTTATAGGCGGGATGTTTTCAAAAAACAAGAGTGCTTCTTCAACGCTCATGTTAAGTATGTCTGAGATGTGCTTTGCTTTGTATGTGACTTCGAGTGTTTCTGTGTTGAATCTTGTTCCTTTGCATTCTTCGCATTTTACGTGGACGTCGGGCAAGAAGTTCATCTCAATCTTTATTTCGCCGTCTCCCCTGCATGCTTCGCATCTGCCTCCGGGGATATTGAAGCTGAATCGTCCTGGCTTGTAGCCTCTTGCTTTTGCTTCTTTTGTCAGCGAGAAAAGGTATCTGATGTCGTCAAAGACCTTGACGTATGTGGCTGGGTTAGAGCGAGGCGTTCTTCCGATTGGGGATTGGTCGATTAATATTACTTTGTCTATATCTGTTGTCCAGTCTATTTTTTCGTGTTTTCCTGGCCTGTCTTTTGAGCCGTGCAGTTCCTTCATAATTCCTTTATACATGATTTCATGGATAAGCGTTGATTTACCGCTGCCTGATACGCCTGTGATGACTGTGAGTACTCTAAGCGGTATTTTTGTTGTTATGTTTTTTAGGTTGTGCTCTTGTGCTTTGTAGACGACTAATAGTCCGTCTGGGTTTTTTCTTGTTTTTGGCGTTTCTATCTTTAGTTTTTTTGACAGGTATTTTCCTGTGAGGCTTTTTGAGTTTTTTTCTATTTGTTTTGGCGTGCCCTCTGCCACTATTTTTCCTCCGTGGATCCCTGCGCCTGGACCTAAGTCTACAATGTAGTCTGCTCTTCTTATTGTTTCTTCGTCGTGCTCTACAACTACTAGCGTGTTTCCAAGGTCTCTTAGCTTGTGAAGAGTGTCTATAAGTTTGTGGTTGTTTATCTGGTGAAGGCCTATGCTTGGCTCGTCCAAAACGTATAAGACTCCCATCAGGTTAGAGCCAATTTGAGTTGCTAATCTGATTCGTTGCGCTTCTCCGCCTGAAAGTGTTTGTGAGCGCCTTGACAGTGTGAGGTAGGATAGTCCTACATCGTATAAAAATTTTAATCGCTCTTTTATTTCCTTTAATATTTGCTTTGCAATAAACTGTTCTCTGTCTGTTAAAGAGAGTTTATTAAAGAAGTCTACCGCGTCTTTTATTGGCAAGTCTGTTATGTCAATGATGTTCTTATTTTTTATTTTTACTGCCAATATTTTTTCTTTGAGTTTTTTTCCTTTGCATTTTGGACATGTCATTTCCCTCATGAAACGGCTTATGAACTCTTTTCTGTGCTCTGACTCTGTTTGCTTGTATAAGCGCATCAATTGCGGCACTATTCCCTCCCAGTAATCATGGTAGCCATGACCCCACCACTTTTTTA
>JAAOYE010000104.1 GCA_018221175.1 Candidatus Woesearchaeota archaeon | reverse complement strand
ATTTTAAAATAAACTTTTATATATAACCAATTATTCGCTCCTTAGATGGGTTTGTTTGATTTTCTTAAAAAAAGAGAAGTGAAAGTAAAGGAGGAAAGTGTTTCTTTTAATAAGTTGGAGGACTGGATAAAAAACAAATCTTTAGAAAACAAGGAAATAGAAAACAATATATTAAAAGATGTTAAAAAAAGAATTATTCTTTTCACAAATGACCTAGACAGCAACATTGAAGTTTTAAAAAATATAGACATAGATGAAAAAAAGGATGACAACCGGACAAAGTCAATAGTAAAAACTGCACTTAAAAGCTACATCTCACAATTAGAGAGATTAAATCTTAGTGGAGATATCACAGAAATAAACAATTCTTTAAGTGAATTTGAACAAAAATCCTTCAAGGCTTATGAAAAAGTCACTTATTTAATCGGAAAGGAGATGGCGGCTGTGAAAACAACATTTCAAAACCTCTACAAATTCTTAAAAACCACAGAAGAGGAAAACAAAGAACTCTTCGAAGCAAACAAAGCAATAACGTCAATAAAACAAAAGCTGGAAGCAGTAAAAGAAATAGGAAAAGACCTGGAAAACCTAAAAGTGCAAGAAAACGAATTAGAAAATGAATTAAAAGAGCTAAAAACAAACGAGAAACAAACAATTGAACAAATACAAAACATAAAAAACAGCAGGGAACACCTAAATAATTTAAAAAAAATAGAAGAAAAAACAAAAGACGAAAACACCTTAAAACAATTGATCTCAGAATTAAGATTATTAATTGATTTTAAAAAGCTCACAAGCATTTTTCACAGCAGCGAAAATTTTATGAGCAAAATTAAGCGTTACAAAGAAAAATTCTCTGACGCGATAGAAGAACAAAACACATTGCTTGACATGCTTGATGAATCAAACCTAAACAATGAAAAAATAAAAACAAAGTTCAAACAAATAAACGAAACAAAAGAAAAAATAGAAAGCGCCCAGATTCAAGAAGACAAAACAAAACAGCTAGAGCCAAAACTAAAAAATATTCAAGAAAGAATAAATAAAATAAATCCTAAAGACAACAAAAAACGCGTTAAAATCATAGAAAGAAAAGACGACGTCATAACAAGCATAAAGCAGGAACTAAAAAAGATAAACACAAAGCTAACAAAGTAACTATCAGAATAAACCTCATAAAGATATATTAATGAACCTTCTTCTTAGCCTGAATCCATGACAATATTTTGTTGTCGATTATATCATCCAAAACACATCACCCCCTAAAAAAAGGATGTCTTAAGAGATTATTATATCTCTCTCTAACATTAAAATATTGAATTTAAGAAAAAAAGCTTAAATAGTTCTTAATAAAGAAGCATTGTATGAAAATATTAGTCGCATACTACACAAGAACAAACAACACAAGAATAGTCGCAGAGCAAATCGCAAAGATTCTAAAAGCAGACCTTGATGAAATTATCGACTTAAAAAACAGAAAAGGCGCCTGGGGATATTTTATTGCAGGAATGGACACATTGTTTAAAAGGCAGACAAACATCCAGTACAAAAAATATCCAAAAGACTACGACTTAGTTATCATCGGAACACCTACCTGGGTTGGAACCTTTACGCCTGCAATAAGAGCATATCTTAAGCAGACCCATTTTGACAAACTCGCGTTTTTTGCAACATGCGGCGGAGAATTCAAAGGCTTCAAAAACATGGAAGAACTCTCACACCCGCCAATAGCAACGCTTCAGCTTAGAGAAAAAGAACTTAAGGATTTGGAAAAAATCAAGGATTTTTGCAAGAAGCTTTGATAAAAGTCCAGCGGACATTTTCAGATAAAAGGTTTATATAAATCAATTCATCCTTATTAATTATGAACAAAAACTATAATTTCTTTATGAAAGCAAATCTAGAAGAACATATTGTGATAGCAGTTGTAGTTATTGCAATAACCTACTATATTGGAGAATTTATATCAAAGGTTTTTGTGTGATTCTTCTTTAAACTTTAAGGCTGCACTGTTAATGCAGTATCTTTTGCCTGTAGGATTTGGCCCGTCTAAAAAAACATGTCCAAGGTGGCCGTTGCAGTTTTTGCAAAGGATCTCTGTTCTTGGAATAACTAATGAATGATCTTTTTTTGTTGTGATATTATTTTCAGCAACCGGCTTAAAAAAGCTTGGCCATCCTGTGCCTGAGTCATACTTTGTTGAGGAAGTAAACAGTTTTGCTTTGCACCCGGCGCAGTAATAGCTGCCATTTTTCTTGTGATTCCAATACTTTCCAGTAAACGCTCTCTCTGTGCCTTTTTTTCTAAGTACCCTGTGCTGCTCTAGTGTGAGCTTTTGCTTCCAATAGATTTCCTTGATTTTTTGCCTCATAAAAGCCGGGAATCATGTTACTATTTATAAGTTTAACATTTGCGAAAGGTTTAAATAAACAATAATCTGAAAAAATAATTGATAATAAAATGGGAATATTTAGCAGAGATTATTCAATGAGTTCCGTCACAAAGAAACTTAATAATCAACTTCGAAAATTAAAAAATGAAAATTTATCCCAAAACTCTTATGAAGATATTCTTGAAAACTTAAGTGCCTGCGTTGCAGAGTATAAATGGATTGAAAATAAATTGTCAAAACTTGGACCTGAAGTAAGAAAACTTCTATAACAGCAACCAAAACTCTTAAATATAGTTTATTTGAGAAATTAGTTGATGGGGGGAGAGGTTACGCCGTTAAAAGGCATCTTTGTCTTTTCAGCAACAATTATTGGCGCAGGCATATTAGCACTGCCGCTCGTTGCAGATACTTCTGGATTATTACCATTGCTCACAGTCTTGATAATTATTGGAATTGTAAGCATATTCTCAGCGCTATACATCGCAGAAATCGGCCTTAACACAAAAGGAGACCACCATCTGCCTACGCTTGCAAAAGAGTATCTTGGACCTGCAGGCTTTTATCTGATGATATTTGGCATAATCATCTATATCTACGGCGCGCTTACGGGGTATCTATCCATTGGAGGGCAGGTATTAAACTTCTTGTTAAATATTCCTGTGTGGCAGGGAATGCTCATATACTTTCTAATAGCAAGCATAATCGTCCATTTAGGGCTTAAAATCATCAGCTATGTAGAAACATACCTTTTCATTCTAATGATGTTTTTAATTGGAATAATAATGATAATAGCACTTCCAAAAGTCCAGGTTCCGCTTTTATTTGCAGCAACCAATTGGAGCACGACTTTAAGCGTTTTTGGAATCGTCTTGTTCGCATACGTTGGCCATTCTGTGATACCTTCGCTTGCAGACGGACTAAACAAAAAAGCAGATATTACAAAAGTGGCAGTTTACGGAGTTCTAATACCTTTAATCCTTTACGTGCTTTGGTCTATTGCAGTTATTGGAAACGTGCCACCAGAAACACTAGGCGCTGCAAGGATTGCAGGGCAGCCTGCAACGATACCGCTTGGCAACTTAATAGGACAAAGTATTATCATCCTTGGTTCTTTGTTTGCTATACTTTCAACAATGACAGCGTATATCGGCTTTGGATTTAGTCTAAAAGATGTGTATGATAACACAGCCAAAAGCATGAAAAAGACTCTTACAAACATTGCCAGCACATTACTCGTTGTTATTCCACCATTAATCATAGCATTATTAAACCCTAAAAGTTTTGTTAACGCACTTGACGTCGCAGGGACTTACGGCGGCGGAATATTTGTGGGAGTGCTTCCAGTTCTAATCCTATTAAAGTCAAGAAAAAACAATGGCAAAAACAAATACCGGACTTGGGGCGGACAGTGGATGCCATACCTAGTTCTCTCAATCTACCTTATTGGCATGGCATATGCCACTTTTCGGTTTCTGGCTTAGAAAAAACAAAAGTATATATTAAAAATAGTTTTATTAGTTTACATGAAAAACATAATCATGCTTACAATTGTATTAGTATCAGTGATTCTATCTGCTTGCAGTGTTACTGTTATTAAAGATGAAGTAACTAATTTTGAAGAGTGTGTTGAAGCTGGCAATCCTGTGATGGAAAGCTATCCAAGGCAGTGCAAAGCAGGCGATGAAGTCTTCACAGAAGAAATTAATAATCCTATTGCTTGCACAATGGATGCTAAACAGTGTCCTGATGGATCATATGTTGGAAGAGCAGCGCCTGACTGCGATTTTGAAGATTGCCCTGAAAGTGGGAAAACTTTTTGCACAAAAGAACAGCGCGGAGCAGAAATCTGCACTTTGGAATACCGCCCTGTTTGCGGCTGGAACGATAAAACAGTTCAGTGCATCAAGTTTCCATGCGCACAGACATACTCAAATCCATGCCAGGCATGTGCAGTAAAACATGTTGAGTACTACACAGAGGGCAAGTGTCCTCAAGAATAATACAATTTCCCTGCTCTTTTTTGCTCTTTGTCCTTTTGGCTTCCAGGCTTGTTGGCCCTTGGCCGATGACTGTCTTGGTCGCGTCTAAAAGTCATCTGTAAATCCATTAAAAACTTGTTCATGCCCTCAATCATACTCATAGGTTTATTAGCAAATCCGCTCACTGCCGGCTCGCCTTCAAAAACAATGAGTTTTTCACTTAAATAATCAATAAACAATAAGTCGTGGTCAACGATTAAAGCTGCTTTTTCAGATGTGAACATAAAATCCTTAATAATCTTGCTCACAAGCAGCCTTTGTTCAACATCAAGATATGCAGAGGGCTCATCTAAAAGAAATATTTCTGCTTCTGCACTAAGACACTTCACAATCTCAACTCTTTGGTGCTCGCCGCCAGAAAGCTCGTCCATGTTTTTGTCAAGCAATGGCTCGATGTTTAACGGACCGATAAGCTGTGTTTTAAAGTTTGCAGCAGCATCTTTTAGATACATTGCAACAGGCTCACTTTTTCTTTTTAAATATTGAGGCTTATAGCTGACCTTGCCGCCTAAATCCTTAGAAGAAAGCTCTTTTACAAACGAAGTTTTACCAATACTGTTTTCTCCAAGAACACCGACAACCTCATTTTTGTAAAGCTCCCCAAAAGAAGCTTTCAGACTAAAATTCCCTATCTTTTTTTCAAACTCATCCCACTTTGTTAAAATGTTTTCAACAGTTGGCGCCGCAGCACTTTTTTCTTCAAACTTAATCTCATTTCCCCTAAACCGAATGTTTTCCTCCTTTAAGTAACCTAAAAGATATACATTAATAGCTGTCCTTGTGGGCCTTGGCTGTGCCACTATACCATACGCTGTTCCCTTACCATACATGATATTTACAAGGTCAGTCATGTAATCTAAAATTATCAAGTCGTGCTCAATCACAAGCACAGCAGTATCTTCTGTAGCCAAGCTTCGAATAAACTGTGAAATCTTAATCCGCTGCTTGATATCAAGATATGATGTGGGCTCGTCAAACATGTACAAGTTGGCATCTTTTAGTACTGTAGCTGCAATTGCTACCCTTTGCAGTTCGCCGCCAGAAATGTTTTTTATGTCGTTATCCCAAAACTTCTCAAGCTCCAATACCTCGACTATCTCATCAAGCCTGCCCTTTTCATCGACTTTTTTGAGTAAATCCCCAACTTTCCCATCAAAACTCTCAGGAATCACACTTACTTCCTGCGGTTTATAACTTATTTTTATCTCGCCGGCTTTTAGCTTTTCAAAAAAGCCCTGCGCCTCTGTTCCTTTAAAGCGCTCAATCAATTCGCCGTATTCTGCTTCTTTTCCAATCTCTGACAGGTTTGGCTTTAAAAGACCTGCAAGTATTTTCAATGCTGTTGATTTTCCAATGCCGTTTTGACCGATTATCCCAACGACTTTTCCAAACATTGGTGTTGGAAGACTAAACAATTCAAACCCGTTAACGCCGTGCCTGTGTATTGGCTCCTCACTAAGCGCTTCTGGCAAATTGATTATTTGAATGCATTTAGTTGGACACTTTTTAGGGCATATCCCGCATCCTATGCATAGTTTTTCATCTATTACTGATTTGCCGTCATCGCCAACGCTAACGCATTCTTTTTCCTGCCTGTTGACAGGGCATACTGCGCCGCAAATCAGGTCGCATCCTTTGCCATTAATACACTTGGCGCGCTCAATAACTGCGATTCTTGCCATAACCCATGAGAATTTTGGTGAATATAAAAAGGTTTTTAAACAAAATAAGGTTATTTTTCTGATATGAAAATAGAAAGTGCACGCGGAACAATGAAATTTTCACCTAAAGAAAAGATTTTAAGAGACGAAGTCATGTCAAAATTAACAGGTGTTTTTGAAAAATACGGCTACGCGCCTTTAGAAACTTCTATGATAGAAAGACTTGAGGTGCTCACAACTAAATTTGCAGGCGGGCAAGGCACAGATGTCTCAAAGGAGATTTTCAAATTCAAAGACCAAGGGAAAAGAAATCTTGGCCTTAGATTTGACCTGACTGTCCCACTTGCCAGATTTGTAGCTAAAACCCCAAATATGAAGCTTCCATTCAAAAGGTATGAAATAGGAAGAGTGTACAGGGACGGCCCTATAAAACTTGGACGCTGCAGAGAGTTTTGGCAGTGCGACGCTGACATTGTCGGTGTTAAAGATGTTGAGGCAGAAGCAGAGCTTATTCTTTTGGCACTTGACACGTTTAAAGAACTAAATTTAGACGCATTTATCGAAGTTAATGACAGAAACATATTATATGAAATCTTAGAATCATTTAAAGTGAAAAAACAAGACGACGCGATAATTATTATTGACAAACTAAAAAAGGTTGGAGAAAAAGAAGTAGAATCTCAGCTAAAAAAAATCGGCGTAAAAAACGGTAAAGACATCATAAAAACTTTAAAAGACGAGAAAAAAATCAAGAAAATTGCAGACACAACAAGCATTGACAAGCTTCTAAAACTAGTAAACAATAAAAACGTTAAATTCACACCAACACTTGCACGAGGCTTAGCATACTACACCGGAATTGTTTTTGAAGGATTTCTAAAGAATTCCAAGATTAAATCAAGCATTTGCGGCGGAGGAAGATACGACAAGCTAATAGGGCTTTACGGCTCTAAAGACTTGTCCGCAACAGGAATTAGCTTTGGCGTTGAGCCAATTTGTGAGTCTTTAAAAAAAGAAGAGAAACAAACGCTGACAAAAGTATTTGTCATTCCCATACAAACATTTGAAAAATCTCTAAAATTAACACAAAAATTGAGAGATAAAGGAATAAACACAGAAATTGATTTGACAGGAAGAGGCATTAGCAAAAACCTTGATTATGCAAACGCAAAAAACATTCCATTTGTTATCTTTCTTGGAGACGAAGAAATAAAAAAAGGCGTAGTAAAATTAAAAGACATGAAGTCAGGCAAAGAAAAAGAACTTTCTGTAGATAAAGCAATAGGATTTCTTACCTAGTTGTCACAATCGGCTCGTCTTTAACAATTACTGTGTGCTCTGCTTGAGAGACAAGTCCCTCTTTGTCAGGAAGAGGCGGAAACGCCTTTATTATGTTGTGCTTTAAAAGGTCTCTAATGGCAAATTTTACTTTGAAATGCTCAAAGTCTTGTGCAAGCCACCTAGTTGCAAAGGGGAGGCCTTTGTAAGTTTGAATCCTGCTTAAAACTTCTCTTGTGATTGGCGAACGAACCGGCTTTTTATTAATCAGACTAAATATGCTTGCAGTGTCAGTTTCATGAATCATGCCGATACCTGCTGATGCAAAAGGCTCGATTGCTATTATCATGTCCTCTTCAAGCTCTCCTTTTCCTGTCTCATAATTTGGTATTTGTGGCGGCCCATGAATTATCCAACGTCCAACGCCGTGGCCTGACAAATTTTTTATAGGGTTAAAGCCGAGGTTTGTTATTTCCATTTGAATAGCGCGTCCAATTTCTGATATCTTTCTTCCAGGCGTTGCTAGATGAAGCGCTGCTTCAAGCGCGTTTTTTGAAGCCTCAATTAGTTTGTCATTATCTCCAAGATCCTTAGTGACTGCTGTGTCTGCAACATATCCGTCGACACGGACGCCGACATCCAAAGAAACAACTTGTTCATCTTGAAAAATAGTAAGGTCGTCAGGGTCAGGGCAAAAATGAGCTGCGATGTGGTCAACGCTTATTTGTGTTGGAAACGCCGGCATTCCTCCAAGGTCTCTGATTTTTCTTTCTATTTCTTCACAAACCTCTAAAAGCGACGCGCCGACTTTAATTCGTTTATATCCAAAATCCCTTGCAAGCCTTGCGATTTTGCCTGCTTCAATATACTTTTTTTCAACTTCTGGGTTCATAAAAGAATTAAAAAGTTTAGTCATATAAAAAGTTAATCAATAAATAACTGCTACAACGACTCTTTGGACTTGGGAAAACCTGATTTTGCCAGGGTCAACATTGTCGTTATTGTCGCCTTTTGTCTTTGCATACCATCCTTCATCATCGCTTCCAATCTCTACAACTCTGTGAATAACGGTGCCTGTAGAATACTTTGACTTGTAGCTGATAATGTCTCCGATGTGAATGTCTTCTGTGGATTTTGGTACTATTTCTATAGCGTTTGAGCCAAAATCAATTACAGGGTCCATCGAGTTTGTATCTGTAAATGTTGCCCACTCTGCATCTTTTAAGTCGATAACAACCCGATCATTATATACATGGATTTGTTCTTCTTTTATCCAGTCAAATGGTGAGTTTACTTCGTCTGAGACAGGATTAAATGCTACAAATCCTGTGAGAGGATTTAGATTGGTATTTTGAGAAGATGTGGCTTGCCTGTCAGGTGCAGTCTGCACTGCCGCAACGCCTATGATAAAGCCTATTAGAAATATTGCTATGACTATTGCAAGAAGACTCCATCTCTCATAAAACCAAAGTATGAAGTTGTCAAACTTGTTTACAAACTTTTCAAATAAGCTGCCCCCCGACATAGATGAGAGGATAAGAATTTACTTTATAAACCTATCGGTTTTGTTACCACTAAAAGAAAGTGAATTATTCTTCTTCTGGTAAATTGGGATAGTCGCCAAAAAAGAGAGTCTCTGCAACAAGGCCTGCATCTATTTTTTTATAGGTAAACAAGAATGTTGTGTTAACAAAGCCTGTTTTCTTCTTAAGCTCATCCAAAAGCATTGACTGATGGTCCTTTGTAAAATAATCGCCAATTACATGTATAAAAGTGTGCTTTATTGATTTTGGGCTGATATCAAACAATACCTTATTTATCAGACTGTTAATATCTTTTTTTTCAATTACCATTCTAACCTTCTTGTTATTAAGATCGATTTCTTGTTTAAGGTCAAGGCTTTCCTTTCTATACAAAAAATTCTTGTACTTTAATAATAAATTTCTTATTGTTTCTATTGACTTTGGATTGTCTTTTAGCTCTTTTGAAAACCTTGAAGTTCTAAGGTCAAACCCGATATCAAGTTCGTCAAGCGTCTCAAAAAGCTCAAACCCATCAGGCGGCGCCATAGTTTCAAACAGCCTCTTTTTAGATATAATCAGCTTGCTAAGCTCATTGAGAGTCCTATTTGGATTGTCTGACTTCACATCCAGCCTGAAGCCGTCAAAATCTATCTTTATCCTAAGTTTGTTGTCCTCTTTGCTTCTTGCCAAAATTCTCCCACCAAATTTAATTAATAATGAACATTACTACTATATAAGGTTTACTTTGATAGAAACCACTATTTAGAAAAAAGTTTATAAACCTTCCAGGATTTCGAAGAGATTGCAGGGACCCATAGCCTAGCCTGGATAGGGCATCTGCCTTCTAAGCAGAGGGTCGAGGGTTCGAATCCCTCTGGGTCCATTTCTTACTCATTCATAAATTTGACAATACTCTGGGTGACTTTTGAAGAAAAGTCTTTTTTTTGCCTGCACTTTTCATTCATAGATCCGTCTTTATTGAAGGGAAACCTTGTGCACTCATAAGGTCTATAAAGATAGATAGAACATAGTTTGTTGTCATAAAAAACGCAGAATTTTCCATTTTTCTTAAGAAATGTTTCGCCGTCTTTTCTTCTGGTAAAATTTTTCTTTATTTTCTTTATCTTTTTTACGTCCTCAGACCGAAGTTTGACATCTAATTGACAGCAAAAACCGCATTTTTCACATTCAAATTCTTTTGCAAGCATGTGGCTGGAAAGCCTAGGTTATATAAAAATTTATAAATTAAGGCAAAATGCCAAGATATCTGCGCCCGTGGCCAAGCGGTAAGGCACTCGCCTGCAGAGCGATGATCCTGGGTTCAAACAACTGGTTACGCTTGGTTGACACACTACAAAAAACCAGCGGAACTGTTTTGAAAGTCCCAGCGGGCGCTTATATTTCCCACTTCAAAGTTCTAAAAACAGCCAAAATATATATGCTATATATATTATATACTGAAATTATATATATCTAAAAATCATTACTCTTTCTTAGGGGGTTTATAGTATAAAGACTCTTTTGAGGGGATGATGGAACAAAGTAATTTAATTCCGTTTTTTGTATATGACAAAGACAAAAAAGAAGCATACTTTATAGTTTTAAATCCCAAAACAAAAATTAGAGGGATAAGACATGGAAGAAAAACAGCAGCCGTTCAAAAGAGTGCACTTGAGTGGACATCACGACCTACTATGGGAGCTTAGACAGCTTTGTCCATGCGGCTCAGGAGAAAGATTTGGAGCATGCTGCGAAACATACTAAAAAGGTGCGACCATGAGGCGAATTGATACAGATGTGTTAAATAGTATGATTAAGGGTTTTAGATCAGTATGCGACACCTGCGGCTCTGTGCATCTGCCTGATGACGAAGGACTCAGATGCGACTGCGACGGAACATACATCATTCAATATTAAACTAAGAGTTTAATTCAAAGGAGTATAATAATATAATTCATGATTTTAATGCCTGTGTTTGTTTGTGCTGCTTGTGGTGGTTTCCGGCCTCTTTTCCACCGCCCTTGCAGCCATTTTTTTAATTATGGGATGAATGCTATGAACAAAGATTGGGAAAAACTTGTAGAAAACCTCGAAAAGCATGAAGAATCTAAAGCGATTTAGACGAATGTTTCTTCACTTTGCTTGAAGCATTCGACTTCTAGTCGTATATCAAGTCTTTTGTTATAAAAAGTTATATTCAACTTATCATAGCTTTCTTCAAATTCTTCTACTGTTACAAAATCCTTATCTAAAATATCCAAAAGCCTTTGCTTTACATTCCACTTAAGCCACTCGACTTCTTTTATGTACTGCTTATAGTCGAATATGCTGTTGTTTATTTTTATGAATTGATAGTTTATTTTAATCACCTACTAAGTCTTGGTACCAAAACATATATATAAACATTTTCCCCACCCTTGTCCAGTGAGTCCAGTGAAAAATCCGACGCCTTTTGAAAAAGAAGAAGAAATTCACAAAAAAGTCCTAAAAACAATAAAAAACAATCCTAGCGGGCTTACAACAACCGACGTTCAAAAGATTTCAAAAGTGTCAAGAAAAACACTTGAAAAGCATCTGTCTCTATTAACATTTGAAAACGAGATTCACATGAGCCAGTTTGGGCCAACAAGAGTATACTATCCCAATAAAAAAATCAAGAATTTCAAAAGCGAAAATGTGAAAATAGGAAACCGCATTTACTTTTTTGACCTTTTGGAAAATCAATACGGCAAATTCTACCTGATACAGGAAAAAAAAAGCGACAAAAACAAGTTAAAAACAAAGGGCTCAATTCTCATACCTGATGGAGAAATAAGCAATTTTATTAAAGGCCTAAATAAGCTCTCAAAAAAATAATTTTCTTTTCGACACGTTTAAATACTGGTATAGCCTATAATTAATTGTGAAATCTGTGTCTACCATTTTGCCAAGCAAACACGATAGATATGTAAACCAGTTATACAGACAGATTAAAGACAACTATGATACAATAGACATGAATGTCACATTCTCAAAGAAAAAACGAAAGATTGCAGAAATTGACATCATTGGGAAAAAAGGCGATATAATCGACATTTATGAAGTTAAATGCTCTCATCGCATCTCAAAGGCAAGAAAACAGCTTAAAAGAGTCAAACGCCTAATAAATGCTAATCGGATAAACTTTTTCTTTTTTTGCGGCAATTCAAAAAAGCTTGAAGAAGTTATTGTTTAACAAAAGTTTTTATATTTCAAAAAAATATGTTACATATGTCTAAAAAAAAGGGGTTAAACCCAGAAGATGTCAAAAGCGATGATATCGCACAAGACATAGAAAAAGCCTTCTACGGCAAGACAAGCACAAAAAAGAAGTCCTT